>NZ_WODC01000007.1 GCF_009729555.1 Pseudodesulfovibrio alkaliphilus | reverse complement strand
GCAGGGACGGACGCCGAACCAGGTCTTCCTGGACGGCATCGTGAAAGGCAAGAAAACGGAAACCGAAGAAGCAGCGTAACTCACCCCGCCAGGGGCGGCGGTGTCAGGTGAATACTATCTCTGTACATCCAGGGGCTATTCCAAAGGGTCACGCCCCAAAGCGAACCCTTGATTGACAGTTCCTGTTATTTCATTTTGAACAGAGCCAAAAGCGACATAGATCAAAAGTTGCCATTAGTTATTTTTTGATACTATCTATAAAAAAATCAACCTCTAAATTGTATGTCATTTTGACAAGACAAGATATCAAATTAGAATGCCCACTTTGATAACCATCCCCCAATAGAGCCTCAAACCATATTCCATCTGCGGCGTATCTGAGAACTTGCAGCATTTTGTCTGAATCCGTGTCGTAATACAGCCTTTGCTTTTCTTTTATCCATTCGTTCCACATATTTTTCGATTCAGACTCAGTGATAGAATAGATGGCCAAAGCGATCCACTGCTCGCTTTGAGCGGATGCGAGATCTTGCGAAATTGCATTGATGTAAGCTCTGGTAAATCGCCCATATTCGACTGAATCTTGAGACATTAGCAGGTTAATCTCTGCGTCCATCTGAGATAAAAGATATTTTGACACAGCATTGCTGAGTTGCTTCTTGTCTTGAAAATGATGCAGTAAGCCACCTTTCGTGACACCAGCAGCATCAGCGACGGCCTGAATTGTAACAGCATTAGGCCCTTGTTCAACGATGATGCGCACGGCACACTCAATAAGCTTGCTACGGACTATTTCAGGTTGTTTTTTCCGTTTATGAGCTGTTGCCATAAGATGTCTCCACGCTTTTCTGAAGCATAATCAGTTAAAGTCAAGTACAGTGATTAGCCATGTGTACTAAAAGACATATCAAAATTGCTTTTCACGGTTAACCCTGTTGTTTAGCATCCGTCTATACATGTCAAAACAATTTTTTGTGTGTCCTATAAATCAGCATGAGTGCAACTCCCAGTGTCAGCAATTCAGCCAACGGGATAGCCGCCCACACACCAGCAATGCCCAAAAATATAGGCAACACGGTGACGCCGACCAGCACGAATACCAACCCGCGCGCCGCAGAAATAATGATTGAAATCATCGCTTTGCCCAGTGCGGTGAAGTAGGCGATGATCAGCACGTTGAGTCCGTTGACAAGAAATACGAAAGCGAAGAGGTGCAAGCCATCAACCGCGATCTGGAATGCCTGGCTTTCGCTGTCGTCGAAGAACAACAGGATCGCATGCCCCCCAAACACCTGCAGCACTATGAACACCATGACCCCGATGCTCATGTTGATCACCGCGGCAAAACGAAATAACTCCTTGATCCGCTGGTAGTTTCCAGCTCCGTAATTGTAGCTCAGCACCGGGATTAGGCCATCCGAAATACCAAGGAACAGCAATACGCCCGTGAAGTTGATGTAGTTGATAGCAGTGAACGCGGCCACACCATCGGCCCCCAAGAGGCGAACTACGGTGAGATTGATGATCAGGATGCTGACCGCGGCCGCCATTTCCGAAACGCCTTCAGATGAGCCGTTGTAAATGGCACGTCGCAAGAGCGGCATACGAAAATGCCCCTTCAGCATCGACAGCCGTTGTTTGGGATTGAAGGTAATACTGCCAGAAATCAGCAACCCGATGGTGAAAGCGACACCGGTGGCCACGCTCGCTCCAGTATTGCCCCATCCCAGCCAGATCACGAAGCAAAAGGTAAGCAAAACATTGATTACCACGCTTAACGACATGATGATCATCGAAAACCTGGGATGCCCTAATGCCTTCAACATGGCGTCGGAATAAAAGCATAGGGTCAGCGGCAAGATGAACGGCACCAGCCCTTTAAGGTAGGCAAGAGAGAACGGCAGCAGCCGCTCGTCAGCACCCATCAGTTTGGTCAGCGGCTCAGCGAACAGCAGCAGAATCACCGTGACAATCAAACTTATTCCTACCAACGTTCTGAAGCCAGTAGACATCGCGTCCTGGGCCATGTCTGAGTTTTTGCGCCCCAGCTCCATACTGACCAAAACCTGGCTTCCGATGCTGACGATCAGAGCCAACACCATGATGAAGCTGTACAGCGGCATTATGATGTTGATTCCTCCCAAAGCGTCCGGCCCTAGATGGTTTCCCACCACTACGCCGTCTACCAGGGTTTGTACGCCAAAAAACACCATCGTGACAACGCTTGGTAGTGAGTACTTCAGAAAGACCCTGCTAATCGGGCCACGCTCTAATAGATACCTGTTATCAATATTGCTTTTCATGGATGATTTTGTCCCTTAACCCTCCGGACTTGTGGCGCGTGGCGCGGGCGTCCGCCAGCAGAAACCGGTGTTGGATTTCTGTAAACTTTTGTTGCAATGTGTATTTGTGTATAGATTTGACTGCTTCATTGTCGCTTTCAGTCAGAGTTAACGCTCTGTACCGGCTACAGCCAGCTAAGCACAAAATAGAAAAATACCATCCGTACGGTTTCTTTGTCAAGAGTCTTTTCTTCCATTATTTACTCAGCCAGGAAACGACGATACATTTCATTTCCAACACTTCCATGAGCCCTTCGGTAGGCAATGCCTGAAGAAAACCGGATGGTTTGACTAGAGGAGGGATGCAGAGGCGAAGGACGACATGGTAGAGGTTCCGCAATAGCAGGGTCTCCCGACCCAAAGCAAAAAGCCCTGATCGATGGAGTCGATCAGGGCTTCGTGGTATGAATGGGGGTGGTGGAGGCGGGGGGAGTCGGTAAAAAAGCGTTTAAATAATAGGTCCATAGCTTTTAACTGTACCCGCCTTTGTACTAGCTTTGTACTAAAAGAAAATCTTGTCAATTGGTTTCTTGGAGGGGAATCAAGATGTGGGGCATTGTTCTGAATATCTTCACCACCCGGCCCCGTATCGGCCAGTAGGGAGGCACATTTCTGGGCCAGGTATTTACATAGTCAATAATCGCAGATATGTTACATGGAATTAGTTAGACTTAATGAAAAAACCAATGGAGTTAGAGTGGTTAGAAAAATTTGCATATTATTCGCCATATCGATCTTGTTCTCTGGATGCGCGAGTACAATAAAAGTGAATCATTCTACGACTAGTGGCAAACCTGAGGTTGTAATTGATAGACCATATTCACGGCAAATGATTGATGCGTTTAAAGACATGATGGCAGCGGAAGGCTTCACAACCGTTTCGGACACCAACAATATATTAATATTTGAAAACGAACTGCAAAAATTGTGGACTAAGGCTTCACTTTTTTCACACGGATTGTACAAAGCCCACATTGAATTCAAAATGATCGAAATGGATGATGCTGTTCTAGTAATTGCCTCATGCCAATACATTGATTACCAATCGGGAAATTATACATCATATAGAGATCAAAATGACCATGCTGACTCCAAAACACTTCAAATTAGAATGAATTCTATAAAAGCAGAATTGGAGTCAATGCCTATCAACATACTTACTCCAGTAGTGAATATTGATTTGACTTCAACGACAGTGACCTCAGTTGAAGCAATACAAAATTATTCAACAAGCCAAAACCAATTCCATTCATATAAAGCAAATGGAAAACGGGAAATTATTCTTATCCATTTGGCTAGCGACAATTTCAATACTTACTTTGTCACTTACCCAGGTAGTAATGAAATTATGGATAATTGGGGAAAATACTCTATGCTGCGTGGGTATTTATCACAAGAAAAACCAATTAAAATAGACAATTATAACTATTATGCATTTGTTTTGCAAACAGGAAAAACGGTTTACTATCGAGAGTATAGCCATGAACCGCTTGGCTCAAATTTTAAGCATGCAGATATTATGTGGTATTCTGATTATATGGAGGATGTTGCCTATGTTGGACAACCCCTCATAAAGGGGTCGTCTGTCAAATTTGTATCTTATGATCGACGCTGGAACAACTATTTTACCAACACGGGTGAAACTCTTAAGAAGCACGACATAGACAATATTCGAAAACTTGTAGAAAACATGTCAAAAAACAAAATCCAAGTTGCAGAGTATTTGCTTGATTATAGTGTGTCATACAAAGAATTTGACAAAAAGTATTTTATTAGCAACAGGCATAGCAATGAAGACCAGACTTGGTGCTCTGTGTCAGTGTATTTAGGAATACGAAACAAAGAAGTCTGGGGTAGGTTTGAATTAACCTATCATGCTTATGATTGGTTGTTTGTAAACAGATTTAGCGTAGTTGCTGACGAATATGTTTACAATTCTCCTTCGTTAAATTTTGACAGAGACAGTACTGACAGAGTGTGGGAAACTTTTGATGGGGATTTGTCAAACACATTATACACTGTTGCAGAGAAAATCAGTCAATCTAACAAGACAATCATCCGGTTTTATGGGAATGAAGGTACTAGTGATTTTACAGTTTCCTCCACTCAGAAAAACAACATCGCAAGCACCATAAAACTTTATAGTTTAATAAAGAACTCGATTTAACAAAACTGCTTACAACATCTTTAGCCATGTATTAACAAAATAAGTTATTAGTGTCAGAAGGTTTCGAATACAAGGCAAATGCCGCTAAATTTCATACGTCTTTGGAGGGAGCTAGAGTGAACGAATATTATGAAATTATTAATGAAACAGGCGATGGAAGCAATAAATATACTGCCGACATTCTGTTAAAGCAGAAATTATCAAAAGATAAAATTTCGAAGATATGCGAGTCGCTTCACAAGCTAAAAGGGAAAAAATGTATTTTTTCTCACTTTAGCTTTTATCTCCCTAGTCAACATCCAACTACAGATGATGCTTGGGCTGTAGGGATATTCAATCCTCACTTGCAGGTTGAGTTAGGATTAACTATTACAAATGAAGCCTTGCTTAAAAAACAAATTAATCTCGCTGCTGATGATCTAGGATCGTGGATTGATGAAATTCAAGAGGGGGCAACATACACGCTTAAAAAAGAAGATTCAAAATTTATTCTTGCTGTTAATCCTTCGCATAGTAAGGGGTATCGATTTTGTATTGTGCAAGATACTAAGTGCAAACAATTGTTCGAAAACCAGTTTAGCGAATTTGGTGAAATGTATTTTATTGACAGCGAAGGGAATTTGCAACTGTATGACCAAGATGGTTTGATTCGAACGCTTAAGAAGATTGGCTAAGCTGATTTACAATGGGTATTTGAAATCATCGCTTGAAACCTCTGCCTCTTCACAGGCAGATATTTCTACAAAGTTCCCAAATCAATAATTAACGCTAGAGCCGCAACAACTTTCAATGATCTTGCCATATATACTAATAACTGTAGCCCCTAGAACGCATTTTACCCCCTTTGAGCTATGTGGTACTTTTTTCGACTCAGGATGCCTCACAGGGGGCAATACACGTGTTCTTAAGGGTGTTCAGAGGGTGTGCGCAGTGTGTATTTTCACGGCAACAACAAGTCGCGAGTCTTTCACGATCAAGGATGTAGGTACTTCAATTGCAAAAACTGCACAGAGCTTTTCCAGAATAGGCAGGAAGCAATTCAGGCAGGATTCAAACCTTGCGGGATATGTAAGCCTTAAAGAGAAAATTATGATTGTTAAAATACAAAAAATATAATTAACATGCTAAAAAATAAGATGAAAACATGCCCCTAAGTCAGTCAACCTCTTTTGAACTCTTTGGGAGTGAAAGCCCGCAAATGAGAATGGTTTTCAATCGCCTGCTTCTGTAATTTCAGCGGGTATTATAGTATTATCTAATGGGGCTACTTTAGAACTCATATCTAGCTCTTGACTTGGAGTGTATAATGCCAAAGCTAATAAAACGGAAAGTAACTTACGAGAGTTGGAACAACCTCCCAATAGACACTCGTAACTCTGGCTGTTACGAGCACATTCTAGAGCGTTCATATAGACTTATCCACTACTGCTTGTCTAAACGCTCGAAGATTCTGTTATTTCGAATTGATCTAAATGCACGATCAAAGCATAATGAAAATCACAACATATTAAAAGACAATAAAATTCTAAGGCAATTCTTGTCTTTTTACACAAAGAAACAACAGCGAAAAAACATATTTTGGAAATATTTCTGGGTAAAAGAAGAATCATCGACGCGCAAGTCTCATTATCATCTCTTCATATGTGTCGATGGCTCTAAGTATCAAAGCGCATATAGATTGCAAAGTGATATATTTAATGAGTGGATAGCGTTTATATCAAGGCACTCAGATGGATATGAAGGCATAGGTGATAGATGTAACAAATATAAAAATGAAAAAGGTGTATCTAGTTACATGCTGAAAAGGAGTGAGCGAGAAGGGGTTGAATTCAAAAAATGTTTTAAAAGAGTATCTTATCTAGCAAAAGAAAATCAAAAAAAAATGGCCGCACAAAAGAACAATCGTTTTGGTTCCTCCGTTGTTCCAAAAACATTTGAAACTGATAGAACCATGCTTTCATACAGTGACAAATTAAGACATTAGCTTAATTCATGCTGTTGGGCTGTATTTACTGAGCGACCAACAGTTTCAAAAGAGCTTTTACAAACGCTTTAAAGAATAATTTTACTTTAAACAGTAAATAACTCATTTTTTGTAGCACAGTGCCAATAAGAGAAATACTAAAATCTCAAAAACCATTTACGCCAATAATTTGTATTCCCTGTAAATAAGTACATTCCCAGCAGAGAAGGCGGGATAGAGAGCCGCCCCTGTAATACAGATTGTAATACGAAATTCTTCCCCCTCACCCCCCCAGTATCCTGTAGAGGGTCTGACGACTGACCCCGTACTCTGTGGCCAATGCCTTCTTCTCCGCTCCTGCCGCAATCTTATCCCTGATTTCTTGCACCTGTTCAGGCGTGAGCGTGGGCTTCCTGCCGCAATGCTTCCCCTTGGCTTGTGCCTTGGCTATGCCCTCACGCTGACGCTCACGGATAATAGCTCGTTCAAACTGAGCAACAGAACCAATGATTTGAAGCTGGAGAGTCTGGAAAGGGTTGTCCTCCCCGGTGAACGTCAGGCGTTCTTTATGAAACTCTAAGGCCACCCCCTTGCCCGTCAGGGTCTTGAGGATGGACAGGAGGTCGCCAAGGTTACGGGCAAGGCGGTCGATAGAATGAACGTGGAGTATGTCCCCCTTCCTCACGAATCTCATACACTCTTCCAGAACAGGGCGTTTCATTGTCCCTGCGCTGGCCTTCTCTTTAAACACTTCATCGAGCTTCACGCCGTCAAGCTGCCTATCTGTCTTTTGATCTACACTGCTCACTCTGATGTAACCGATGTTAGTCATTTCTGTTCCCCTTTGTTTGAAGCGCTGTGTAAATGAACCTCTAGACAATATGGGAAAGTGTGTCAAGAAATTAGATTGCAACCTTTTGTGACACGGTGAAATACGGATTGCCGAGGTCCGGCAGAGAGTCTCACAAGGTGTACCTTCTGGACAGGAACAAGAGCCACCACTTGGAGGTAATTTGTTCGCAGAGATGAAAACCAGCCTTGACCCCTTACACAGATATGCCCGAATTTCTTCATACGAGCGCTCTGGCGGCATTTTAGAAAGAAATAGGTATCACCCTGCCAGAACGGACCTAAAACGCGAAATAGAAATTCTATTCATTGATGTATGGGCAATTCATTATTGAAACACAGAGACCTGCCCCCCCCCCTCCTTTGGATCGTCAACCCCCCGGCCCCGTATCGGCCAGTAGGGAGGGCGGCACATTTTTTTTCAAAAGTTTACAGTGACAGAAAACAAGTGTAATGGGTAAACAATTTATAAGAATCACCCCTAGCCGCTCGTAAAAGGGAGTCGAAATGTTGATTGCTTTTTGGATTATAATGGCAATAATTGTAGCGATGATAGCCAATTCAAAAGGAAAAGGTGCAATCGCATGGTTTTTTTATGGACTAATCATCTGGCCTATAGCCTTGGTTCATATTCTTATCACCAAAGACGATTTTCAAAATACAACAAGCGAAATAAAAACCAATGAATGCAATTCAAAATATGTTTGTATGAAATGTGGTAAAGTCAAAGAAGAAGAAGGCTGGTGTTCAACATGTTGTGACTTGACTTATAACAGAATTCAAACATCACAAAAAGAAAAAGAATGCCCTTACTGTGCAGAGCTAATTAAAGCAAAAGCAATTAAATGCAAGCACTGTGGCTCAGAAATCGAACCAAATACAATTTGATAATGAACATTTTTTATATTCTTTAAACGAGAGTGTTATGCCAAAAACTGATTTCTCGAAACTGAAAATAAAACAAATATTGCAACATTCGCTACCTATACGATTCCAAGACATGGACCCATTGGATTTTGAAGACTTTATTGCGTATTTGTTCGTCAAAAAAGGTTACGAAGTGCAGCCGACCTCATACTCGGGAGACTATGGAGCTGACATAATAGTCAGTAAAAATGGCACTAAAATAGCAGTTCAGGTAAAAAGATACCACAAAAAAAACAAAGTTGATGTTAAAAATGTTAATCAAGTAATAGGAGCAAAAAGTTATTATGGATGTAATAGTGCCCTCATCATAACAACATCTGATTTTACGAAACCAGCGCACAATCTGATAAAGACTACAAGCACATTATGGTGGAGTTGGAATGAACTTCAAAAGAATGTATCGGAAGTTTTTCTAGAAGGAAAAGATGTCTTTCAAACAAATATAAAGACAATGTGCGGTTCATACGCTTTAAGAATTTCAAACATAGAATATAATCAGCATATGAAACGTATTGGGAACTGTACGCTTGTTTTTGCTGAGCTTACAAATTCAGGTCCAAATGTAAATATAGCTATCGGTCTTCCTACATATATATCGAACAAGAACAACCAAGTTGAAGCTTCATATTGGTATGAAGGATATTTCGCTGGAGGCATGGTTTACTCTGGTGCCTCTATCGAGATTGCCTTTATGTTTAGAAGTGAGCAAGTGCCTCGTGTTACTATTCGGGATCGATTTATTTTACCATTACGATCAGGAGAGTCAGACATTGAGTACATAGAAGCATCCATGCCAGCCGGTGCTATAATCTCAAAAAAGCGTTTATTTTTTAAATATTTGGGCTGGTCGCTTCTTTTCGCATTTGCATATTTTTTTGTGAAAAGTGCTGCCCGATAAAATGTAATGATGGCAAGGGGCTGAAAAGCGTTAGAAGCACCAATCAATTACAGCCCTTCAAAGATTAACGCTAGAGCCGCAACAACCTTGAGTGATCTTACAGGATAGTAAAGAAATAGAATCTCTAGAACGCATTTTACCCCCTTTGGGCCATGTGGATACCTTTTTCAATCTAAAGTGTCTTAAAAAGAGCCTCTTCCCGGTATCTACACGAGGACGAGAGCATAAATGAGATGGGGTTGAAGGTTTATTTTTGAGTTGGGAAGAAGGTAAGCGTGAAAACAAAATTGGGATAAACTGAATCGGTAAAACGAATTCTAATCTATAACATATTTTGACTTCATCAAGTGAGCCAGGTCCAATTCCTTGTCGAATGTGATCTGGCTCACTATTTTTTCATACATGAGTTCTGGGGTGAAAGCCTTCCCATAACGGTCATAGGTCATTGTTCCCAATGAGTGACCATCGAATTCATGGAGTAGGGTGCCGTCTACTTGCTTTTGCTTCAAATGGTTGATGACTGTATGCCGGAATGAATGAAAGACCTTTTTCCCATCTGTTATTCCACAGTTTTTTTTGTAGCCTGTTGTAACTCCATCTCCATGACCATTAAACCAACGACTGACGGCTTGTCCGTATCCATCTCTGTGGTAGTTGATTTCTGGGAATAGACGTTTATGCCCTTGCTCTTTCAAATGTTTGACATACCTTGGAAGATTTAAGGTATTCACCAAGAATGAATGTAGTGGAATAAGTCGTCTTGCATTTCTATTCTTTACCTTTTTGTCTTTTGCATTGTCATTCACATTGACAACCCAAATACTATCTTTTTCATAAATGTCAAATAGATGTAACTGTGCAATTTCGGTTTGTCGCATGCCTGTGAATAATGCAATAGGGCATGCCCAGAACATAAATGGGTGTAGAAATGAATCATTATAATACTGTTCAGAGTTAAAAAGCTTTTGTAGGTCGCTATTGTCGAAAATGTTCCTTTGTTCAGAGTCTTTTTCGGTAATCGGTATTTCCATTCCTTCGGCTGGATTTGTGGGCATATAGCCGAGTTTCACCGCAAAGTTGAGAATGGTAGAAAGTCTGTTGAGGTTTTTATTTACTGTTGTGATGGACATTGGATTGGGAACGTCCATTTTCATGATTTGAGCAATTGTTTTTCTCCTATATTTTTTAGATTTTTTTCTGTTGGCAGGAAGCCTTTTTAACGCATCCCTGAATTCACTGATGAGGTGATAGTTGATGTCAGCACATCGAATGTCTTTGCCAGCGAATTCTAAGAAATTGTTATAAAGTGCGTGGTTTTCTTCTCTTGTTTTATCAGTCCATTTTCCAATGGCTAGCCTGTCTTTTGAATATTCTTCAATGACTTTTGTGACTTTTGTTAGAGATACAGATGTTGTTTTTTCAAACTCCGTAGGCGTTACGTTCCGATGTTGCTCATTAAAAGGCTTATCTATTCGATATTGTTCAGGAATGGGGGGATTATTCCCTTGTTTGCGGGCAATAATGATTTTGGTTGCGTCTATTTGTGCTAGCGATAAAGCATTAAGAAAACTGCCACAAAATGCTCCTTTGGGCAATTTTTGTTCATGATATAAAGCAGATGCTTCAACTAAAAATTTTAGATTTTCAAAATCTTTATCATGATGGTTTTTAATCGCTTTATTTAGTTGATTTTCTTCGCTGTTTCTCATTTCACTGATGCAAGGCTGAACATTTAACCCCATCTCCTTCTCAAGCAAACGAAGAATTGGGTAATCTGAATAATCAGTGTCAAGATGGCGATCTTGAACCTTTAGAAGAAAATCGAAAAAACCTCTTATGATTTCAGACTTTTCAATTTCAGATAGTTTGTCGTTGCTCATTGTGATTCTCGCGAGGCTTATTGCTCTTTTAACTTTTCCGCCTAATATCAAAGAATTCCCCCTTGCTACAAGTTTATTTCCGGTGCAAAGGGATTTTTTGATTTCGCGTTTACCAAGATATGGGCGAAGTGATTTGGGAACGGCTATTCGGAAGTGATAGGTGTTGCCTTGGAGGCATAAAAAAAGGCCCATAGCTAACCTCTTTTTGTACTAGGTTTTGTACTAAAACCTTGCACATGGCTTGCTATGAACCTTTTCTTTGACAAAAAGTCAATCTTTACAATTGACTGGTGGAGGCGGGGGGAGTCGAACCCCCGTCCGAGAACGATCGGCTCAAGGCGTCTACAGGCTTAGGTCAGGTTTCTTGTCTCGGCAGGCGGATTGCCCCTGACCGGGCGGCCGCATGCCATGCCTGCCTGAAGTTTCGCTCGGTGCGGGACAGGTGGCCGCGCAGAGCTAGCCCGAGGGGTGTCGTCGACTCTCCTGGTTTATCGGGCGTAGGCCCAGGGAGCCGCCAGGATCATGTCCTGGAACTACAGTTACCTAGTAACTAGGCAGCCATAGCGTAGTCGTAGTCATTGTTGGCACTTGTGTGCTAGGTCGATTTTTACGAGGCCATCGACCAACCTCGGCCTGCAACCCTGGCTTCTGCTATCCCCGTCGAAACCAGTGCGCCCCCATATCAAATATCAAAACGGACTCAGATCTATATAAGTCGTCACCCAAGGTTGGCAAGGGGTTTCTTGTCGGGCCGGAATCAGGAGCTGCTCCTGCGGTTCGCGTTCCGGTGCAGGGGTGCTGTACTCGACCGGCAACCAGACTCGCCGTTTTGTCTGAGTGCAAAGAAAAAGCCCGCAAGGTCAATGCCTTGCGGGCCTTTGAGTGCTGGTAGCGAGGAGAGGACTTGAACCTCCGACTCTGCGGATATGAGCCGCATGCTCTAACCAACTGAGCTACCTCGCCACGTCTGTCAGCCGAAGCGGAAGTTGTCTATAGACCGTCTCTCTTCGCTTGGCAAGGGAAAAGTGCGCAGGGCACACTGAAATGAAATCATTTACCAAAAGAGGAAAATGAGCGGGACCAGCGCCAGTCTGTACAAGGCAAATGGGCGCAGGGTCAGGCGGCCGAGCAGATAGATGAATCCCTTGATGGCCACCCAGGCGGCAATGAAGGAGACGCCGAGTCCGATGCCCAGAAAGATCATGTCCTCTCGTTCGAATAGATTGTAATTCTTTAGGAAGTCATAACCCGTGGCCGCAAACATGATGGGCACGGCCGCGATGAAGGAATATTCGGCGGCAACGGTGCGGCGCATGCCCAGCAGCATCCCGCCCATGATGGTGGCCGCAGACCGGGAGAATCCGGGCCATAGGGCCAGACACTGGAACAGGCCGACCCCCAGGGCCTGGGCCGGGGTGATCTCATCAATGGAGGTCGTCTTTTCGGGCTTTTTGACGGACTCGACCACAAGAATCATTACGGCGCCGACGCCAAGGGCGCAAGCCACGGCTGTCGGGTTGAACAGATACGCCTTGATGTATTTGTGGGTCGCCAGCCCCAGCAGCGAGGCGGGCAGCGAAGTAAGAAACAAGAGCCACAGCCCGCGCACCCCGGAGAAGGGCCGGGCCGGATCGTTTTTGAGCAGGCCGGTGAATCGGTCGAGGTAGAGGGTGAGCACGGCCAGAATGGCCCCGAGCTGGATGACAATGTCGAAGGTTTCTGCCTTGGGGCCGGTGAAGTCCAGCAGGTGTCCGGCGAGAATGAGATGCCCGGTGCTGGAGACCGGGAGAAACTCGGTCAGCCCCTCGACCACGCCGAGGATGACCGCAACGTACCAGGATGCCATGCGTACCCCTTGTTGGCTGATGATGCGGGTGGATCGGCTCTTTTGCGCCGCGCCCCGGATAATCGGGGGTGCTTGGGTGACTAGCCTAAGAAACAGTGTCTTGCAACCCCCGGCAAGCTGGTGTAGTTCCTTGATCTGATCCATCCACAGCCCGGGAGAAGACCATGACCACCATAATGCCCGCGAGCGAGCTGACCCGCAAGGCCATCGCCTGGATTTGCGAGAAGCGGGAGGAGGGCGGCCGGACGCTGCCGGCCCTCATCGAGGAAGCGGCGGCGCGTTTCAACTTAAGTCCGCTTGATGTGGAGTTTCTCCAGAGATTTTTCAGGGAAAACCAAGACTGCCAAGTCCGGTGAAACTGCTCCATCGCCAGATATTCAAGGAACTGCTGAAGCTGTTCGGCCTGACGGTTTCCTGTCTGCTGGGGCTTATCCTCATAGGCCGGATGCTTCAGTTGCGCTCGCTCTTTCTCTCTCAGAATATCGGATTTCTAAATATTCTAGAATTATTCTTTTATCTTACGCCGTTCTTCTTGTTGCTGGTCGCACCTATATCGACCATGCTCAGCGTGTTTCTGACCTTCTTGCGCATGAGTACCGACAACGAATTGACCGCTTTGAAGGCCAACGGCGTGAGTCTTTACAGGATGCTTCCGGCCCCGGTGTTTTTTTGCGTCTTGAGCATGCTTTTCACCTTCTTCATCGCCATGTGGGGCCTGGCCTGGGGAATGGATATGTTCAAGACGAGTCTCTACGAGTTCGCACGGTCTCAGTCCCGCTTCGCCCTCCAGCCCGGAGTGTTCAACAAGGAGTTTCCGGGCATTACCTTCTATGCACATCAGGTCAACAACGAAACAGGTGAACTGAAGTTCGCCTTTGTGCGCGACCAGTCAATCGACGGCGCTTCCGTGGTGGTTGTCGCGCCTGAGGCGAGGGTTATTTCCAGTCCTGAGTCCGCCGAGGTACGCATCATCTTCAGCCGGGGCAAGATATTCCGGCAGAACGATGATGAACTCAACGTTCTGCGGTTTGGCAGCTATTCCATCAGGCTCGATCTGGCCGAGCTGCTCGGCGGCTACAATTTCGGCGAGGAAAAGGCCAAGGACATGACCTTTGCCCAATTGAGCCGTATCAGGCAGGACCCAACCCTGGCCCCCTATCAGTCGGAGCAATTTATGCGCAAGGTGGACACCGAATACTTCAAACGGCTGACGCTCCCGTTGGGTTGTCTGATACTGGGCATGTTCGCCATCCCTGTGGCCTACATCTTCCGGGGGCTCAAGCAGCAATATGGTCTGCTCCTGGCCATGGGGCTTTTCATCTTGTATTACAGCATGTTTTCCATCGGCGTCAGTATGGGCGAGGGAGGCTCCATTCCGCCTGTTTACGGACTATGGGCTCCGAATGTACTCTATGTGATGGTGGCTGCGGTGGGCATCCGGTTTGCCAATCAGGAGCGCAGCCTGCCTCTGGTGCAGTGGCTGGCGCATCTGCGAAACTGGCGGAGGAGCGGGGCATGAGGTCATTTTTCGGAATAGGCGTGCTCGGACGCTATCTGATCATGCAAAACCTCTACCTGATGGCCGTTTGTCTCTTTGCGGGTACATGTATCTACCTGCTATCCGACATCTTCGACCGGCTCGACGATTTCATCAAGGCCGGATTGGGTGTCGAGACGATTCTCTTCTACTTCCTCGTCAAGACCCCCATGATCATTTCCCAGTTGCTTCCTGCGGTTTTCCTGCTTGCCCTTGTGCTGCAATTGGGCATCCTGAACCGGACCAGGGAGATGCTGGCTCTGCGGGCCGGGGGCGTTTCCTTTGGCTGGTTCGTACGCTTTTTTTTGGTCTATGCCGTGATCTGGAGCATGGGGCAGATGGCCTTTTCCCAATTCCTCGGGGTGTTTGGCGAATACGAGGCCAACCGCATCTGGAAAGAGGATGTCCGGAAACGCCAGGTGGATGAGCTGGTCATCAAGGATCTGTGGTTCAGGGATGGGCCGTTCATTGTGCTCGCACGGGAAGCGTTTCCAGGCATGAGTCGGGCCGTGGACATCACGGTTTACGAATTCGCCACGGATAACCTTGACCTGATCCGCATCCTGACGGCCAGAAGGGCCCTCGTCGACGACCATGGCTGGGGGCTGCTAGATGTTCAGGAACTGGACACCCGCACCTTTGCCTCGGTCAGCCGACCATCGCAGTTTCTTTCGGTGCGCCAGAATCTCAAGGCATACGCCGCCGTGGAGCTCAAGGGGGATACTGCGGACCTGCCCTTGTTCGAACTTTCCAAGGCCATTCAAAAGCTGGAGGAGTCGGGCTCCAACGTGGAGATACTGAAGACGGTCTGGCATGCCAAATGGTCCTATGCCTTCTCCATATCCGTCATGGCCCTGCTGGCATTGGCCCTGATTACCTTCTCGGAAAATGTCTATGCCAATGTCGGGTTGTCGCTGATTCTCATCTTTGTGCAGTACGGGGTCCATACGGTGGGGGCCACGGCCGGGGAGCAGGCGGTATTGCCGCCGTTTCTGGCCGCTTGGCTCGGCAATTTCGTCATGGGGGCGCTGGCCTCCGGGCGGTTGATCTGGGTTGCGGCGCCGGGACTCAAGGCCACCCTGCGGGCCTGGGGGGCCGGACTGCGGCTGGCCAGAACCTAGGCTGTTCGGAGCGCTCGGTGTCGGGCCGGTCAAACGGGCCGCGCTCGTGCTGAACGATTTCTTTCAGGAATTTCAGTTGGTTTCGTCGCCAGATTCAAGGCTGTCGGGTTTGGGGACGGCCACGTCTGCGTATTCTGCCAGGATGCTCCACAGCTTTTCCTCGCCCATGCCCGTTTTGCTGGAAAAGAGCAGGGGCAGGCGCAGCTGCTGAAGGATGTCCCGCCACTGGGTCTGGAGGGCCGCTCGTTCGCGCTGTTTGGGTTTGTCCGCCTTGGTCAGCACCGGAATGACCGGGATGCCCAGGCCGCGCAGATAGGAGGTCAGCTCCAGGTCGAGTTTTTGCGGCGTCAGGCGTGAATCGAGCAGAACCACCACTGCCTTGAGGGCGGGATTGGCGGTCATGTAAGCTTCGATGAGCCTGCCCCATTTCTCGCGTTCGGTCTTGGAGCATTTGGCATAGCCGTAGCCGGGCAGATCCACGAGAAAGAAGCCGTCGGGTTGGACCCGGTAGTAGTTGAGACTGCGCGTCTTTCCGGGCTTGGAGCTGATCTTGGCCAGGGATTTGCGCCCGGCCAGACGGTTGACCAGAGAGGACTTGCCCACGTTGGAGCGTCCGGCAAGGGCTATCTGCGGCTCGTGGAATTCCTCAAGCTGCTTGATTTCGTATATTGTTTTGACTAACTCAATGGTTCGGTTCATAAAGGGGTACCGTATCCGTGTCCTCGTGTATTTGTGAGAGCCCAATGTTCTCTTTTTGCGCGGCCGCGTCAAGGAGAGGCACGACCCGGTCAGGAACAGGGGGGAGCGCATGACCAAATTCGACATCTTGATACTCAACGGCCCGAACCTGGGGCATATCGGCAGACGGCAGCCGGAGATCTACGGCTCCCAGACCATGGACGACCTGCCCGGCATTGTCCGCACCCTCATGGGCGGGAGCGCTGACGACATCGTCCTGAGCCATTTCCAATCCAATTCCGAAGGGGCGCTCGTGGACCGTCTGGAGCAGACCCGGGTCGATGGCACGGCGGGAATTGTTTTCAACGCAGGGGCCTACACCCACACCAGTCTTGCCATTGCCGACTGCCTGGCCTGGATCGGCGTCCCCTGCGTGGAGGTCCACATTAGCAACATCTGGGCGCGGACCGATCAGCCCTTGCGGCAGCAAAGCCTGATGGGGGGGCGGTGCGTCGGCGTTATTGCCGGTTTCGGGATTCTGGGGTATGGGCTTGCTGTCCAGGCGCTGCATCAGCGCCTTGCCGGACAATCGGATTAACTGACAACCACCCCGGCATGTCCGGGGTCCGACGTTTCGGAGCGATCATGATATCGACCAAGGATTTCAGGACTGGCCTGAAAATCGAGATCGACGGAAAACCGTTCGAGATCATTGAATTTCAGCACTTCAAGCCCGGCAAGGGCGGGGCCATGGTGCGGACCAAGCTGCGCCACATGAAGACCGGACAGGTGCTGGACAAGACCTTTCGCTCCGGCGAGAAAGTCAAAAAACCCGACATGGCCGTGGTCAACATGCAGTTCATCTACAAGGAAGGCACGGACTTCGTGTTCATGGACCTTGAAAGCTATGAGCAGATGCATGTCTCGGGCGAGAATGTCGGCGAGGCAGGCGGCTACATCAAAGAGGGCGACACGGTCAAGGTTCTGCTTTACAATGGTGAGTTGATCGGCGTCGACCTTCCGGCCAATGTCAATCTCAAGGTGGCCCAGACCGACCCCGGCATACAGGGCGACCGCGTGAGCAATGCCACCAAGCCTGCCACGCTGGAGACCGGCATTCAGGTCAACGTGCCGCTGTTCATCAATGCGGGGGACTTGATCAAGGTGGATACTCGCAGCGGCGAATACCTCGGACGCGAATAAGCCCGACTTGCGACACGTTGCGAACATAGCTTAGAAAAAGGTCGTGGACGGCTCGCTGTCCAGGACCTTTTTTTCAAAAGCGGGGATCAATGGCGAGAAGACAGATTACAGCGGCTCAACCCAGGCGAAAGGTACACGGCAGGGAATTTGTCGGCCTTTTCTTCCTTTTCCTTTCCGCATTTCTCTTTCTGAGTCTGCTTTCGTTCAGCCCGGCCGATCCGAGCTTCAATCAGGCGGTCAGCGAAGGGTGGCGCGTACGCAACGTCGTCGGCGTGGCCGGGGCGTACTGCGCCGGGTTTCTCGTGGAGATGTTTGGCCTGGGGGCCATGGTCTGGCCTTTTTATTTCCTGTATCTCGGGCTGTCGCGATTTGTCGGTCGAATGCGGATTTCCAAGATCCGCTGGTTAGGTCTTGTGGGGCTGTTCGTGGCCTTCGAGGCGTGGGCCACCCACCCCTGGCTGGTGGATATTCCCGCCGATGCCTATGGGCTTCTCGGCGGCGGCTTCTTTGGCCGCGAGATCGTCACCGGCTTGACCCAGCCCTATTTGCGTCCGGCAGGTACCCTGCTTTTGTGGACGTTCATCACCATCATATCCTTTCAGGCCGTGGCAGGATTCAGTTGGACCGTGCTGTGGAACAGGCTGCTCCTTGGAGTGGCCGTGCTGCGTGAAGCACTGGCAGCGCGATTGGCCCGTGTCAGGGAAAGCAGGCAGGCAGGGGTTGCCGCCAGGAAACGTGCCCAAGCCGAGGACGGGCTGGACATTCTGGCCGGGGAGGAGGATGTCGAAGTCCGTTTCATTGATCTTGAGGAGGCCGACAACAGCGCCTCCAGGAACCCGCCCGCAGTCCGCAGGCAAAAACCGGCCAAGCCAGCCAAAGCCGCGTCTTCCGGTCCTGTCTCGGAGGGAGGAGGGCTTCCGGGACTTGATCTGCTTTCGCCGTCTCCGCCACAGTCATCGAGCCAGACCCAGGAAGTGCTCCAACCACTGGCCGACAGGCTCAAGGAATGCCTGAACGATTTCAATGTGCAGGGAGAGATTCAGCGGGTGGTTCCCGGGCCGGTGGTAACCATGTTCGAGTTCAAGCCTGCGCCGGGCATCAAGGTCAGCAGGATCGAGAATCTGACCGACGATATAGCTCTGGCTCTTAAGGCCGAATCCGTGCGCATCGAGGCTCCGATTCCCGGCAAGGACAGTGTGGGCATTGAAATTCCCAATGTGGACCGTCAGACCGTTTATCTGCGCGAGGTGATCGAGTCCAGGGAGTTCACCAGTAGCGAGTCGCCGCTGACTTTGGCCCTTGGCAAGGACATCCACGGCATCACCAAGGTGGCTGATCTGGCCAAGATGCCGCACTTGCTCGTGGCCGGTGCCACCGGCGCGGGCAAGTCCGTGGGTATCAACGGTTTTCTCTTGAGTCTGCTCTACAAGGCCGGCCCGGACAAGGTGAAGCTGTTGCTGGTGGACCCCAAGCGCATCGAGCTGGCTCCTTATGCTGCCTTGCCGCATCTGGTGCATCCGGTGGTCACCGAGATGAGCCTGGCCAAGAGCGCCCTGGAGTGGGCCGTATTCGAGATGGATTGCCGCTACGAGAAGATGGCCAAGCTCGGTGTACGCAACATTGAGGGATACAACAAAAAAATCGCCGACATGGGCGAGAATATGCCCGAGGAATACGAGCATATGAAGCCCATGCCCTATCTGGTCATCATCATCGATGAATTGGCCGACCTGATGATGACCGCCGCCAAGGAGGTGGAGCAGTGCATCGTCCGGTTGGCCCAGTTGGCTCGGGCCGCGGGCATCCATCTTGTGCTGGCCACCCAGAGACCGAGCGTGGACGTTGTCACCGGCCTGATCAAGGCCAACTTCCCGACGCGCATCTCGTTCTTTGTCACCTCGAAGTTCGATTCGCGCACCATTCTCGACAGCGTGGGCGCGGAGCGGTTGCTGGGCAAAGGCGATATGCTCTTCAAGCCAAGCGGCGGCAAGCTCAAGCGGATGCATGGCGCCTATGTCGACGAGGCGGAGATTGCGCACGTTGTCGACTTTTGGCGCGAGAGCCAGCCTCAGGAGTTTGAGCTGGATTTTTCGGACTGGAAGAAGGACGCTTCGGGCGGGGAAGGGGCCGAACTGATCAGCGAGTCCGACGACCCTGTGTATGGCGAGGCGGTGCAGTTCGTGTTGAGCCAGGGCAAGGCGTCCATATCGCTGCTCCAGCGCCGCTTCCGCATCGGCTTCAACCGAGCGGCAAGGTATATTGAACAGATGGAGATGGACGGCTTGCTCGGCCCACAGGACGGGAGTAAGCCGAGAAAGGTCATCTCGCCGGAATAAAAGGAGATTAGAAAATGTCTAGAAAATATTTCGTGACATGGTCCCTTGCTGTGTGTCTGGTTCTGGCCGGTTTCGGGCAGGGTGTCGCGGGGATCGCGGCCGAGGACATGCCGGACCTTATCCAGCAGCGATACGAAAGCCTCAAGACATTTCGGTGCGACTTTGTCCAGGAATTGACCAATGTGGCCAGCGGGGATGTGGAGCGGCGACAAGGCCGCATCTGGTTCCGTCAGCCTTCTCAGGTGCGTTGGGAAACTATTGAGCCCGAGAAGGAACTGCTTGTGCTCGGGCCTGCCTACGCCTGGGACTACATCGAGGCCGATGGGGTAGCCATCAAGTACGGGGTGGAAGCGCTTCTTGATTCCAAGACCGTGCTGCGCTTCATATCCGGCAGGGCCAATCTCAAGGAGGATTTCGTGGTCAAGACCGAATGGCAGGGCGCGGACGATGTGCGCCAGCGCTGGGGTAAGGGCTTCACCGTGCTCCAACTGATACCCAAGGAGCCCGAGCCGGGCATGGTCCTGGCCTATGTGGGGGTGGAGCCCTCAACGGGGTTGCTGCGTCAGATCATGATTGTGGACTTTTACGGCAACGGCAATGAGGTCCGGCTTTCCAACGTGGAGCAGGATGTGCCTTTGGCGGCAGACATGTTCACCTTCACTCCGCCCGAGGGCACTCATGTGGAGGACAATACGCGGGGGTTTTAGGGGGCGAGCCCTTGTCCGTCTTGCGGGACGGGTTGGTCTTCTGAGGGAAACGGGCGCGGCCTTGCCATAAGGCCGCGTCTTTTTTTGTCCTGTTCGGTCCGGCCGATGTGCCCAAGCCCTGGCTGGCGGGTCGTAGAAATAATCCAACTATGCAGAGTGGCAAACAATGGTGAGAATTCAGATGTGAAAGAAATCCAAGGCCGAACCTCGTGAGCTGTTGGTGAATCTTCGAGGCTTTGGGGGGCAGACGAGCAGAGATGCGCTTTTGGGATGCGGGGGCATGATTCTCCCCCTACCGGACTATCCTTCATGGGCCTTGGCGTGAGCAGACATCTCGATCTGCTGAACTGAACGTGTTGAGCTTATAGAATAAGTTTCCTTCTTGGCTCAACGATTCGTCTACAGTCACTTAACGGCGCAGATAGGCGTTTTACAGCTTTTCAGGCGAGGCTGACCGCCTTTTTCAGGGCAGTCAGTTCCGCATCGGTCAGTTCGCGCCACTGTCCCCGTTTGAGGTTGCCAAGCTCCACCGGACCCTGTCTGACCCGGCGAAGGCGCAGAATGGTAAGCCCCAACTCCTCGCACATGCGTCTGATCTGGCGGTTGAGCCCCTGGATGAGAGTGATTTCAAGAACCTGGGTGCCAGCGACCGGAGGGTGGAGCACCACCTCTGCCGGGGCCAGCCTGTCCCCCGCCTTGAGGGTCATCCCGGACTGCATGATCGATATGGCCTTCTCCGGCACTGCACCGCGGACGGTCACCTCGTAGACTTTGGGCAGGTGCCATTTGGGATGAGTCAGCCGGTGGCAAAGTTCGCCGTCCGTGGTCAGCAGCAGCAACCCTTCGGAATAAAAATCGAGCCGCCCGACAGGAAAGGGGCGGCGGTCAACGATCTGTGGCGGGAGCAGATCAAGCACCGTGGTGCGTCCCTGGGGGTCCCGGGCCGTGGTCACTGTCTCCACGGGTTTGTGGAGCATGATGGCGATTTCCGCTTTTGCGTCGGGCAGACACACGGGCTTGTGGTCCACGGTCACGCGGTCACGGGTCGGGTCCACCTGGAGGCCCGGAGTATCGGCCCTCTCGTCGTTGACCGCGACCCTGCCGGAAAAGACGAGTTCGTCTGCGCCCCGGCGTGAGGCCACGCCGCACTGGGCAAGGAACTTGTTCAGACGGACGGTCTGGGCTTGGGGCATGACTTTATGGTATCCGGCCGGATTGGCGTTTGCATGAAAGAATTGCGACGGGACGAACCGTCCCGTCGCGAAGAGTATTAGACGTGAACCGTCTTGGTGGCAAGCTGGAAACTGGTGACCACATCGAGCATGTTGGTGGTCTGGCCGACCCGGCGATGGGGGGTCAGGCCGAAATGTTCAAGGCAGGTGCCGCAGACCAGTACCGAGACGCCAGCTGTCTCAAGGGATTGAAGCTGCTCCAGGCAGGGACTGCCGGGCACGGAAAGCCGGACCCCGCCGTTGACCAAAATGATGCGCCATAACTCCGAGCCCATTTCCTTGAGGGTGGACAGGAAGTTGACCATCAGCCGACCGCCAAGCTCGGCGTCGCCCGAGCCGATGGTGTCGGCACCGATGAAGACAAGGATGCGCTGGCCTGTGACCACGGCGGAATGGGTGTCGTTCGGGGCCGGATCGTTGGACAGTCCGGGCATCGGGCCTGCCTCCCCCCTGGTCCCGGTGACGATGCGGGTGTCGCCGGACATGCTCGTTTCCACGCTGTAGCCGCGTGTGGTCAGGAAGCGGCTGACATTCTCCCTGGCCGCATCGTTGTCCACAGCAACCGTGATGCGTCGAGGATTGCGGCTTTCAACAGCCTCCTTGCAGCGCAGTACCGGCTGGGGGCAGGGCAGGCCGAGGCATTCGAGGGTGGTTTCGGACATGGGGTCCTCCTTGACGGTAAGTCCATCATAGGCTGACTCGTTTGGTCAAATAGATATGATTTATACAAGGTGTGACACCGGGGTCCGGCTTCCGAAGCCCTCGGGCTTGTCGCCCTTGCGTCGGTGGACAACTCCCGGTATGGATACCTAAATCAACACTCGGACCAATTCATGAAAATTTCCATTGATCCCGGCAAGCTTTCCTTTGTCCTTGCCGCCTTCTACCGGGCGTGGGTGGCCACGCTTCGCTTTGAGCCCCATGGAAACCTTGACGAAATTCTCAAGCGAGGACAGGACCGGCGACCGCTGGTGCTGGCCCTATGGCATGGAGAAATTTTCCCCGTGACCGGGTTTGGCCACACCATTTCCTCCGACTTGGTCACGTTTGTCAGCCAGAGCAAGGACGGCGAAGTCATCGCCCGGGTCATTGAGCGCCTCGGACATGTCACTGTCCGGGGGTCCAGCTCTCGCGGCGGGGTCAAGGCATTGTTGCAGGCGGTTCGGGTTATGGCCGGGCAGAATCGCATGGCCGTCTTTACCGTGGACGGCCCACGCGGACCGAGACACAAACCCAAGGGCGGCGTCATCTACCTGGCCCAGAAGGCGGGAGCGGCCATCGTACCCATGCGCGCCTATCCCAAGCGGGCAAAGATATTTAAGAAGTCCTGGGATCATTTCGTATTGCCCATGCCCTTCACGCGCTGCCCTGTGTACATCGGCGAGCCCATGGAGGTCACGGACGAAAAGCTGACCGAGGCGGTGCTGGTCCGGGAACTTGAGCGACTGGAGCAGCAGATGCTCGCCCTTGGAGCACACGAGCTGACAACGGATCGATAGCACCAAAAAGGGACGCCGAGGCGTCCCATCTCTGTCTTGTTCGAGTGAGCAGGTTTTTAGACCTTCATCCGGGCTGTTCCCTCCTTGTAGAAGGGGAGCTCGGTCCGTTTCGCTTCTAGCTCAGTCCTGGCCGTTTTAATGACAAAGCGTTCGACATTGACATCTTCGGCGCGGATATAGGCCAAGGCCACGCAATGCCCGAGGCTGGGGGCGAAGGAACCACTGGTGACAACCCCGACTTTCTCGCCCGAAGGCAGGTGGACTTCATCGTGATGCCGGGCCGTTCGGCGGCCCTCGATGACCAGGGGAACAAGCATCTGGCGGACCTCGCCGAGTCCTGACTTGCCGATGTAATCGCTTTCCTTTTTCAGAAAGAACCCGGCCCCGGCTTCCACGGGCGTGTGCTCCTCGTCCAGATCCTGGCCGTAGAGCGGATAGCCTATCTCAAGGCGCAAGGTGTCGCGTGCGCCAAGACCCACCGGCTCGACACGTGCGTCGGCGGCGAGTTTTTTCCAGACCGACAACGCCTTGTCCGCGGGCAGATAGAGTTCGTAGCCCAGCTCGCCCGTGTATCCTGTCCGACTGACAAGCATGGGGAAGCCGAGGCAGTCCGTGGGTTCGAAGTTGAAATATTTCAATTCGTTCCATTTTTTTTCGGTCAGGGTTTCCAGAACGCTCAGGCTTTGTGGTCCCTGCACGTCGATCTTGCCCGTTTCCTCGCTGATGTCTGCCAACACCGGCCCTGCCGCAAGATTGGCCCGGATGTGTTCGAAGTCCTTTGTCCGGCAGGCGCCGTTGACGACGAGCATGTACTCATCCTTGCCCAGGCAATAGATTATCAGGTCGTCCATAATGCCGCCAGAACGGTTGAGCAGGAAGCCGTAGCGGCATTTTCCCGGGTCCAGGGTGGTCAGGTCGTGGCTGACCACTTTGTTCAGCGTCTCCATGGAGCCGGGGCCGGACAGCTTGAACTCGCCCATATGGCAGATGTCGAAGATGCCTGCCTTTTCGCGGGTGTGCTG
This sequence comes from Pseudodesulfovibrio alkaliphilus, assembly GCF_009729555.1. Classification (NCBI taxonomy): domain Bacteria; kingdom Pseudomonadati; phylum Thermodesulfobacteriota; class Desulfovibrionia; order Desulfovibrionales; family Desulfovibrionaceae; genus Pseudodesulfovibrio; species Pseudodesulfovibrio alkaliphilus. Next base: position 182,343 of record NZ_WODC01000007.1, on the reverse strand, counting down.
GTGCTCAATGAGGATGCCTTTGTATTGCACCGGCATGTTGAAACCGGCAAAGGGGGCCATTTTGGCGCCGTTTTCCCGGTGCCAGTCGGTGAGGGGGGTGGTTGCCAGGGATTCCAAGGTTTCCTCCTTGCGGAACGTGTGTCTGGTCGTCGGGAGCATGAATTCGGGTTCGCCGGGATGAACCGTCTGAGCGACCCGTGCCAGCGGCTCTGCCACGGCCGGGGTGTCGGTCATATTGCTCGGCCGGTCAGCCTGCGCCGCCTAGTGTACGGGATTTTCTGATGGAACGGAACTCGTCAAGCAGGGCCACAAGGCGGTGATACAGCCGCCTGATTTCCAGGCCGTAAGGGGAGAGGGAGTCATCCTTGATTTCCACATACTTTCGCCGCAGATAGGCATCGGCAGCCACATCCTCGCCGATGATCAGCACTTTGGCTACCAGTTTGTCGAAATAGTTGACGATTTCGAACTTCAGATCGCCGAGGATGTCGGTCATGATCTCAAGCATTTCCTTGTAGGAAACCGGCTGTCCCCGATAGCGACGCCAGCGAAGTTCTTCGAGAATGCGGACCTTTCGCGCCTGCTGAATGTGGCTGAAGCGTCCCCATACCTCCTGATGCAGTTCGTGATGCTCGCTGAAGACATCGTAATTGTCGGGGGCGAGCAGATAGCCGTCAAGCACCTTGACCACCTGGGCGAAGTATTCGTCCGAGTAATCAACTATCCTGTACATGTGCTTGGAAAGCCACATGGAGAGCACCTTGAGCCGATCCTCATGGCTCTCGGTGGAGCGGATGATCTCGCTGCGGCGGTAGCTGATGGGAATGCGGCATTCGCCGCGAACGATGTCGTTGAGACGCAGAATCATGTTCTGGACGTTCTGGATGATGTTCAGGGCGTCGATTGTCCGGCCGGTGAACGGGTGAACGACCTCCTGGCGATGGACAGAGAGAGCCCTGTCCTCGCGCACGTTTTTCGGATTGTATTCGTGCTGCTGGTAGGTGACGCGCAGAATAACCACGCGGTTTTTGCTGTCCACGAAGAATCCCTGGTCCTCAAGGAGTTCTATGGTCTCCTTTTGGCTTTCGTTGACGCGCACCAGGGCGATTTTTTCCACGCGGGGGTAGCGGCGTATCCTGGCAGGGGCGTCCGCCTGGCGAGACATGAGTGTGGTGATGGTCCGATCACTCTGGCCCAGAACGCGGACGATGAAGCGCTGGTTCTGACGCAGCAGCCGGATGGAAAACATGGCCGAGGAGGTGCGCCGCTCCGAGACGATGGGAAAGCCGTACAGCTCCATCATGAACTGGTAAACGAACAATCGGTTGCATTCATACATGATGTTGTTGCCAGGCTTGAACTTGCCAATGCGCAGCCCGAACTGCTTCAGCTCGCTGTCGAGGTTCGATGGCAGCGAGGCATAGACCCCTTGAAGGGTGAATCGTCCCGTGGCGTCGTGGGCCATCACATGGGCCCGCTCCAATTCGAGCAGAAAAGGGAGCAATTCGTCGTACAGGTCCATTCCGCAAATGTCCTGGCCTTCGAAATGTTCAAGGAATCTTGCGTGATGACGCTTGGGCAGACGGCTGAGAAAAGTGCGGACATTGGTGGCGATGACCGATTCCTCAAGCTGGCAGGCGTATTCCGCAGCCTGGGGCATTTCCCAGTCCGTGGGCGCGTGCAGGGCGTCGTACTGAAAAACCTCCTGAAAAGAATTCAGGGGCCTGTCAAAGACCACCATGCTGAAGCCAGGCAGGTTTTTGTATTCATGCAGATCCACCTCAAAGGAGGGAAGCAGCTCCCTGGCCTCCACCACTGGATAGTCCTTTTCCTCGAAGTAGGGGCGAAGCAGGCACTGACGGATGTGGGTATAGTCAAGGTGCTCCTTGAGTTCTTCAAGGGATTGCGCCCGGAGCGGCTCGCGGTTCCCGTTGAAGCCCGGTACCTGGCTGAACGCTTTTTCCCACATGGCTGACAGTCCGTGATCAGATGATGATAACAACAGGGGGGTCGCTTCCTGCTTGCGCGACATTTAATACATACATCTGTTTATGATGCAATTCAACGTATTTGACACCGAACGATACGTCAATCGGCTGGTTTTTTGCTACTATCCGGGGGAGATGTCTGGCAAAATGCCTTACAATCAATAGGCTTGAATAATTGACACTCTGGTTCTGATTGGCTACGGTGCCCATGGCCGAACGACGAATCCTGCAACCAGGCGTAGCGTGACGAGGGGTTATCGAATGAAGAAGAAGGACCAGTGCCCACGGGCCAAGATCAATGAGCAGTACTGTACATGCACCTACTCATGCGACAAGCATGGCATCTGTTGCGAATGTCTGCACTACCACAGGCAGCGCGGTGAGATTCCGGCCTGTTTCTTCACCGCCGAGGAGGAGAAGACATACAACAGGACCGTGCAATTCTTCATCCAGCGCAGGTCCTGAGCTGTCATTGTGGGAAATACGAAACCGGGCGGTATGAATACCGCCCTTTTTTATGGGGAGCGGGCCATGGATGAGCATGAGGTCAAACGGATTCAGACAGGGCTTGAATCCATCGCGGTCCGGGCGGGCGGCATCGTGGTCAGGGGCGCCGGGCAGGCCCGCAAGGTGACGCACAAGGGCAGGATAGATCTGGTCACGGAGACGGATTTCGCCGTTGAGGAAATGCTCAAGGACGAACTGGCGGCACTTCTACCCGGTTCGGATTTTCTGGCCGAGGAAACGGCCAGCTCCACTGAACCCGGTGAATTGACCTGGATAATCGATCCGGTGGACGGCACCACCAATTTCGCCAACGGCCTGCCTTTCGTGGCCACCTCCATCGCCTTGTGGCAGAGGGACAGAGTGGTTCTCGGGGTGGTCAACCTGCCGCTCCTTGGCGAGCTTTTTTCCGTGCGCGAGGGAGGCGGAGCCCTGCTCAATGGCGCTCCTGTGACCGTTTCGACCGAGGGGGCCATGGAGCAAGCACTGATCGCCACCGGGTTTCCCTATGCCATTGAGGAGCACCTGGAGCCCATCCTTGACCGGCTGAAGGCCGTGTTGCCGCGGGTCCAGGGGGTGCGCAGGGTGGGTGCTGCCGCTCTTGATCTGGCCTATGTGGCTTGCGGCCGGTATGCAGGGTTCTACGAGAGTGCACTCAGGCCGTGGGACACCGCCGCCGGATGGTTGCTGGTCCGCGAGGCAGGAGGCAGGGTGACGGAATATGACAGTGGAAAGGACTACTCGCTGGGGGCAGGAACCATCCTGGCCACTAACGGACTTGTTCATCGCGAGTTGTCCCGGTTGATTTGCGGCGGCTAAACGCTTACAAGCAGTCCGGCCTCCCACAGGGTGACGAGATTTGGTGTCAGCAACTCGCGAAATTCCTTGACCAGACAGGTCAGTTCCTCTCGCGAGAAGTGATAGCCTTCGGAAACTTCATCGCTGTTGGGGGTAATGGGCTGGGTGTTGCGTGGCAGGGTATAGATGGAGATGTGTTCAAACCCTGTCTCGGCGCATGCGGGCAGGGTCCGGACGAACTGGGTGTGCTCCACCGTCAGGTTCAGCTCCTCGCGGAGCACTCGCAGGGCGGCATCGGCCGAAGCCTCGCTCACATGCGGGTGTGTTCTGGCCGAAATGTCCCAGCGGCCGGGGAAGAAGCGCTTGTTCGCGCTTCGTTTTTGCAGGTAGATTTTCTTGTCCGTGTTGAAGACGAGAACCTGCACCGAGCGATGGCGCAGGAGTTGGCGATGGGCCATGTCCTTGTCCAGTACGGCCAGTGGTCTGTTGTTCCCGTCCACGACTTCGACGAATCGTGCCGGATCGATTCTTGCGGATGATTTTTTGGAGAATATCATTGTCCCTGCTCCCGGCGTTCTGATTGGCTGGTATAAGACGAGCATACACGTATCAGCCCTGGTTATCCAGAGTGGAAGGCCGGTTGAAAGAGGGGGATGAGGCGCATGGTGGAAAGGGTGGTGGCATTGGGCGAGAGCGATATGGACGAGCTGATGCGTCTTGAGCGGCTGTGCTTTGCTTATCACTGGACGCGGGAGCAGTTCGCCATGGGGCTTGAGCGTGGTGTGTATCGTGTCCTCGGGATGCGCCAGGGCGGGCGTCTGGCCGGGTATATCGCCTTTTCCCTGGTGGAGGATGAGATGGAGATTCTCAACCTCGCTGTGCACCCGGAGCATCGTCGTTGCGGCATCGGTGCTGCCCTGTTGGCCAGGGCTCTTGAAGTCTGCGCCAAGAAGGGGGTCGCCAAAAGCTTTTTGGATGTCAAGGCGTCCAATGTTGCGGCTATCGATTTATATCTGAAGTTCGGTTATGAACAGATAGGGGTCAGGAAACGCTATTATCCCGACACCGGGGACGACGCCCTGTTGTTCAGGCATGAAATAAGGCGGGATTATGACCAAAAAAATCAGTAAAGGTAATGAAATGAAGTTTATTGACCAGATTGACATCGCTGGCAGGAAGCTGTTGTATCGGGTTGATTTCAATGTTCCCCTGGATGACGGAGTCATTACCGATGACATCCGCATGGTCGCGGCAATGCCCACGCTGCAATACGCTCTGGAGCAGGGGGCGGCCATCATCCTGTGCGCCCACTTGGGCAAACCCAAGGGCAAGGTCGTGCCCGAGCTTTCGCTTGCGCCGGTGGCCCGTCGAACCGCCGAACTGCTGGGAGTTCCTGTGGAGCTGGCGCCCGATTGCGTTGGCGAGGAGACCCGGGCCATGGCCGCGGCCCTCCTGCCCGGACAGGTCATGATGCTCGAAAACCTCCGCTTCTATCCCGAGGAGATAGGCAAGACCGAAGAGGAGCGGGGCGATTTCGGCAAGCAACTCGCCGCCATGGCCGATGTTTATGTCAACGACGCCTTTGGCGTGGCCCATCGCGCCAACGCCTCGGTGGTGGATGTGCCAAAGTATTCGCCCATCTGCTGCGCGGGTTTTCTGATCAAGCGGGAACTCGAATATCTCGACAACGTGCTGATCAACCCGAACCGCCCCTATGTCTGTGTTTCCGGCGGGGCGAAAATTTCCACCAAGCTCGGCATTCTCAACAATCTCCTGGGCAAGGTGGACGACATCATCGTCGGCGGGGCCATGGCCAACACCTTTTTGCTGGCCAAGGGCCATGGGGTAGGCAAGTCCCTGGTGGAGCCGGATCTCGTGCCCGACGCTCTCTCCATCATGGAGCGGGCCAGGAACCTTGGGACCACTCTGCACTTGCCCGTGGATTTCAAATACGCGGCCACACACACCGCCACCGAGGCCGAGGGCGTCTGTCCAGCCACGGCCATCCCCGATCATTCCCTGGTGCTGGACATCGGGCCGGAAACGATCAATAACTTCAAGAAGGTTCTCGCCAAGGCGCGAACCGTGGTCTGGAACGGTCCCATGGGCCTCTTCGAGACACCTGCCTTTGCCGAGGGTTCCATGGCCGTCTGTCGCGCCATCGCCGATCTTGACGACGCCCTGACCATCGTGGGCGGCGGCGACACCGACGCCGTGGTCCACATGCAGGGAGTTCCCGGCAAATTCAGCTTCATATCCACAGGCGGCGGCTCCTTCCTCCAGTTTTTGGAAGGCAAGGATCTTCCCGCGATCCAAGCCTTGAAGGAGTGCATGAAGAAATGAAGAAATTGATGGCTGCCAATTGGAAGATGTATAAGACCCGCGAGGAGGCCAAGGCAACTGCCGAGGAGTTGCTGAAACTTGCCGCTTCTTCGCTGCCCGAGGATCGCGAGGTGCTTGTCTGCCCGCCTTTCACGAGCCTTGGGGTCGTGTCCGAGGTCTTTTCCGGGGTTCCCGGGTTCTTTGTCGGCGGCCAGGATTTCTACTTTCGGGAAGAGGGCGCTTTTACCGGCGAGATCGCGCCGGGCATGCTGCTCGACCAGGGGGCACACTTTGGTCTGACAGGGCATTCCGAGCGTCGCCACGTCATCGGCGAGGGAGATGAACTGGTCGGCAAAAAGACTGCATTCGGCCTTGCCTCGGGCCTGAGCGTCATTTTGTGCATAGGCGAACTCATTGAGGAGCGTCGGGCCGGGCGGGTGGAGGAGGTGCTTGAGCGCCAGCTTCGCCTTGGCCTTGCGGACGTGCCGAACGACATAGACCCCGAACGGCTGTGCGTGGCCTATGAGCCTGTTTGGGCCATCGGCACCGGCGAGGTGGCAGGCCCCCGGGAAATCCTGGAGGCCCATGCCTTTGTCCGAAAAACCATGGTGGCTATGTTTGGAGATAATGCTAATGAAATCAGAATATTGTATGGTGGCAGCGTCAAACCTTCCAACTGCGCGGAAATTATTGCGCTTGACAATGTCGACGGTGTCTTGGTAGGAGGCGCGAGCTTGCAGGGTGAAAGCTTTTCGCAGATCGTTCTGGCCTGATGAGGCGGCTGCCTCGCAACGAGTGATACAAAGGTAAGATTGTGGAAACTTTAGTCATTGTCATACATGTTTTAGCTTGCATCTTTCTGATCGGCGCAGTAATGCTTCAGTCCGGTCACGAGGGGATGGGCGTCATCTTCGGCGGCGGCAGCAGCACCATGTTCGGCAGCAGCGGCGCAGGGGGTGTTCTCGTCAAGGTCACGGCAGGCTTGGCCACGGTTTTCCTGATCACCTCTATGACCTACAACGTCCTCACCGGCAATAAGGTGTCCGATCGCGACTCCATCATGCTCCGGGGCGAGGGAGTGGTCCAGCCGATTGTTCCGGCCGACCAGCAGAAGCCGTCCGTGAAATTCATGGACACCGGCGACGAAGCCAAGAGCGAATAGCTCAAAGCATAAAGCCGAGGTGGTGGAATTGGTAGACACGCTGTCTTGAGGGGGCAGTGGAAGAAATTCCGTGGGGGTTCGAATCCCCCCCTCGGCACCACGAACTCAAAAGGGTTGCAGCCAACAAGCTGCAACCCTTCCTCTTTTGGGGCGGCCAGTGACGCAGCGCAGAGTTCTTCAATGAACGGGACATCAACCATAGCGCGCAAAGGCATCGACGCAAGACTGTTCGCCATTCATGGCTGCCGGTTGTCCCGACCCGCAAAGATCAAGGCCAGCCCGGCAATTCGCCGGGCGGGCCTTCTTGCGTGGATGGAGGGGAGGGCGGGCTAGAAGGGGTAGACCAGCGTGTCCGTGGTCTTGGTCTGGCCCATTTTCTTGTCTATGGCGTCGATGCGGGCCTTGGCTGCCTCGCGCTGTTCCTTGCGGTCGGCTCGGCTGACCACCGTGGTCAGCAGCCGCTTGGCCGTGTCGTAGTTGCCCTGTCGCTCGTAGATGAGCGAGGCCCGGTACATGGCCGTCAGCGCCCAGATGTTTTCCTGGGGATACTGCCAGGCGAGACGCAGGTAATAGTCCAGCGCCTTTTCGGTGTTGCGCATGGCCTGTTCGCCTTCGCCGAGCCAAAACAGGGTCTCGGCCTGAAGGGTGGTGGTCAGGCCGGGAGTATCCCACAGCTTGAGCAGATGCTCGCGGGCGGTCTCGAAGTCGCGTTTCTGCTGATAGAGCAGGGCCATGCGCAGCCGGGTCATGACCGGCACCGGGCCGCCAGAGGCGCTCATCTGGCGGAAGGTTTCAAGGGCCGCATCTTCGCGGCCGGATTCGAGTTCCAGCCGCAGCCGGACATCGTACCACTGCATCCGCTGGATCGGGGGCAGGGCGGCCGGCTTCAGGGTGTTCAGGTAGAACGCCCCCAGTTGGAGCTGGTTGGCCCGTACAGACTGATCGGCCAGATATAGGGTGCTCTCGATGCCAAAGGCGGTATCGTCAAAGAGGTAGGCCGAGCGTCTGGCCAATTCGGCGGAAGGGGAGCGCGTGAATTCCTGCTGCCAGCTCGCCAGGAGCAGCAACTTGTCCATGGGCCAGCGCTGCGACAAGGTCTTGATCCTGTCCTTGGGCGCAGAAACCCAGAAGGGGGCCTCGTCGCTGGCGATATCGTACCCGCCAGCGCTGCACAGGGCCGAGAGGATGGGGTGCAGGTTGAGGGCCTCGGCCTGATTGTCGGGCAGGAGATTGTTCAAGCTTTCCTTGAAGCGCAAGGCCCCTGCCAGCTGTAAGGCCAGGGGGAGCCTTTGCTTATTCGTTTTGTTCCAGGAGGTTGCGGAAGAAAGGAAATCGCCGCTTGCCAGCGCCAAGGCGAACTTGAAGCTGGAGAGCAAGGTGGCTGTCTGCTCGGAGATGAGCAGGGATCCAAGCTCGTTTTCGATGGCCTGATTGGCTTCAGGCAAGGGCATGGACAGGATGTTGTTGCGAAAAGAGGTCCACGGCCCGGACTCGGGGTTGCCCAGCAGCCAGCCGGAGCGGGAAACCGAGAAATGGGCGAGCATATTGCCTTCCCAGAAGGCGCGGGCCTTGAGGGAGTTGCTCTCATCGAACAAAGCTATGTCGGACGGAAGATCGCCCGATTCGAGAAAATCGATGAGCATGCGCCAAAAGGCCCGGACCTCGTCGCGCGACACTGTCGCCACAGCGACCCGGGCATCGTCGAATTTTTCCAATGATGCCAGGGCAAGGGCCGTGGCAACGGCGTCGGTATCCGCAGTGCTGACCACGGGTTGCGCGTTAGGTGTGTCCGCTCCGGTGTCAGGGGCGGAAAGCCCGGGCTGATCGCTGGCGCTCAGGGCTGCGGCTGCAGATGTCCAGTAGCTGCCGCCCCAGACCTCGCTGCCTATTTCCTGAATCCGGCGCAGGGTATCACGCTGGGCATCTCTGGCGAGGGTGAAGTTGGCCCGATAAGTCCAGAATCGCTTGAGCCAGACATCCATCCAGACGCTCTCCAGTCCTGGTTCCGTCTTGAAGCGACGGGTGGACGCTCCCTTGTCGGGAGCGATGGCGGCGGACTGGCTGAACCAGAGCACGGCCTTTGTCAGATCGCCCATGGCCCGGTGCGCCCGACCGCCCAGCCAGAGCCGGTCGGACTCTGTTGCGTTGCTGGCAAAGGCTGGCGTCATTTCGATGATCTCCAGGGTCTTGGACGGGGTGTTGAGGTTCAGGTAAACCTCGGCCCGTTTGAGAATCACCTCCGGCGAGTCGTCGGATTCCGTGGCGTACTCGCGTTCAAGCCGGTCCCAGGCCCCATAGCGTTCAAGCCAGCCTTCAAAAGAGCCGGAAGCGGAGGACTGTCCAAAACAGGGTGTCATCATCCCCTGAAGACTAAAGACGAAGACCGCAACAATGATCGCAAATCGTTTCATGGCTCTCACATGCCGCAGGGCGGCTTTTTGATGGTTTTGGAATGAATCCCCTTAGCAGGGACTGAAAAAACTCTCAATGGGCCCGTGTGAACGCCCGTAGGAATGGTCGGTCCCTGTGGCGACGATTGCGAAAGGGATTCCACTCATGGGCCGCATTCTCATCTGTCTTGCCGGACCATGATAGATTGAAGGAAAGTGCATTGTTTGCGCAACAGGAATCACACAAGCTCAAACCTCGGCAACGACTGGCGGTAGGGTATTTGCCGTGTCGATTCACCAGCCTTTTTTAAAAGTTTACATAATTTACATTATGAGACAATGCTGTATGTGGCTGAAACAGATCGGTTTTTAGTGACTTTAACTCTGGCGGTGTTGATTTGTGTCACTCTTCTTATGGTTCCCACAGATCTCCAGAGAGATGTGTTGCCTAAAAATCCAATCCAAGGGATTTTTCACCTGATTTGGATGGTGAGGCCTCGTCTGGCCGTCTTGGATCGTTTGGAGGCCGTTTGCGGCTACATTTCGCCAAGCCCATATTTCATGTCATGTTTGGTTGGGCTGCAGGCCCAGTTCCGGAGTTGCTGGCCGATGTCTTCTTTGTCCGTATGGTTTTGGTTCGTTCAGACCGCATATAGCGATACTGGTTTTGGCTAGTTGGTACGTAAAAAAGGGGGCCGACGCTAACTGCGTCGGCCCCCTTGTGACTGCCTATACTGTTGGGGATTCCACCCTTTTGCGGCGGATGTTGTTATTTATGGGTTGCCGTCTGATAAACGGCTGATCACTTTTCGTCCTCGGGCGTCTGTGGTTCCACGGTGATGGCGTTGATCTGTTTGAGATAGCGGTCGCGGCACTCGTAGGAGCAGAACACCCGTACCTTCTCCCCTTCCCTGACGCGTATGTCGCCGTCTTTATCTACATAGGTGCCGCAGACAGGGTCCTTGACCATCTCTCCTGCCGCGACCTTCTGCTTGATGGATTCCTTGTTTTCCATCTCCTGCTTCTTCTTGTCGCCAGTGAAGAGCTTGTAGATAAGAAACAGGGCAACGCCTATAATGATAAATTTCCACATGCTGACGCTCCGCGGCTTACTCAGGGGTCTGCCATATTTTGAACCCTTCCTGCCGATAGCTGATGGCGGAAAGGGCTTCATCCACGGTGGTCCCGTCCGGGAAGACGTAGTCTGGCGCAATTTCTTTGAGGGGGACGAGTACAAATGCCCTCTTCCGGGCCTTTGGATGCGGCAGGGTCAGAAAATCCGTGCTCATGACCGTATCGCCCCAGGCGATGATGTCCATGTCAAGGGACCTCGGGCCGCCGGGAATCTGCCGGGTTCGGCCAAGCTGCGCTTCGATGGCCGTACAGGTGGACAGGAAGCCTGCCGCAGCCCATATTTCCGCGTCGATCTCAAGTTTGATCACCTGGTTGGCAAACCAAGGTTGATCCTTGACCGGGCCTTGCGGCTCGGTCAGGTAGACGCCAGACATGGCCTTGAGCGAAATCTCGTCGCCATAAGTCTCAAGCCGCGCCAGAGCCTCGTTAAGATTTTCCTCGGGGTTGCCCTCGTTGGAACCAAGGCTGACGTAGCAGATTACAGTTTCGATATTCTGGATACCGCCTCCTCGAGTTTTTCGTTGGTTACGGTCAATGAGATGCGGAAATATCCTTCGCCCGGGGTGCCGAAACCATTGCCCGGAGTCAGGACCACGCCAGTCTGCATGAGAACATTGGTTACGAATTCCGAAGACTTGAAGCCGTCAGGAGTGTTGCACCACATGTAGAAGGAGGCATCGGGAAGACGGTGTTTGATGCCTGCCTTGGTCAATGCAGCGCTGACCACGTCACGCCGTTCCTTGTAGATGGCTCGAAACTGCTCGGCAAAAGGCTCCCCGTCCCTGAGGGCGGCGATACCAGCCTCTTGAACGGCCTGGAAGATACCGGAATCGCAGTTCTCCTTGATCTTGCCAAGGCCCGCCACGAGGCTGGGGTTGCCCACGGCCATGCCGATGCGCCACCCGGTCATGTTATACGTTTTAGAGAGGGAGTGGAACTCGATGCACACGTCCTTGGCATCCTTGCACTCAAGGATGGACAGGGGCTTGTCTTCAGGATTGTAATAAATTTCGGTGTATGCCGCATCGGAGACGACAATCACGTCGAACTCTTTGGCCTTCTGTATGAGCCGCTCGTAGAATGTCCGGGTGGCAGTGGCCGCGGTCGGGTTGTTGGGGTAGCAAACGAATATCATCTTGGCCTTGGCCCAGGTCGCATCGCTCACGGCGTCGAGATCGACGAGGAAGTCGTTTTCCTCAAGCAGGGGCAGATACTCCACCTCTCCGCCGGCAAAGTTGGTGGCGATGCCGTAGACCGGATAGTTGGGCGTGGCCACCAGGGCCAGATCCCCGGGATTGATGAAGGCCAGCGGGAAGTGGGCTATGCCCTCTTTGGAGCCGATGAGGCTGACCACCTCGGTGTCCGGGTCCAGATCCACGTCAAAGCGCTGTTTGTACCAGTCGGCAACGGCCTGGCGGTAGGTATTCATGCCCACATAGGATGGATATTGGTGATTTCTGGGATTTCTGGCGCTCCGACATAGCGCCTCAATGATGAAATCAGGGGTTGGCAGGTCGGGGTCGCCGATGCCCAGGCTGATGATATCCATGCCCTTGGCGGCCACCTGGGCCTTGGCCTTGTCGATGGCAGCGAAAAGATACGGGGGCAGGGTCGAAAGCCGATCGGCGAGGGGGAAATCTGACATGTGGTGCATTCTCCTTGCGGTCTGAACTAAGAAGTGTCTTTCATAATTGGGTGGTGACACCCTGTCAATGTGAACCATTGCTCTTTGTGCCGCCCCTTGATAGCTATCGGGTGTAGGCATGGCTCCCGCAATTGCCCCGAGGTGATCTTCCGGGATGTTCGGTGTTGATTAGATTCTGTATTGCAGCAACTTGCAATGATTGTGTCGTGATCATGGTCAGCGAAACGAAATCCGGGGGCAACGCCCTCACCGTACATCCGTGGGTGGACAGGTATCTCGAACATGTCCTCATAGAAAAGGGCTTGTCCGAAAACAGCCTGTCCGGCTATTCGGCCGACCTCGCTTCCCTGCTCGGCTTCCTGAAAGACAAGTCGTTCCGCCTCGAAGACCTGACCGAACGCACCTTGTTTCTTTACCTGACTCATCTTCGCGCTCGGGGATTGCAGAGCCGGTCTCTGGCCCGGCATCTGTCGTCGTTGCGCGGCTTTTTTGCTTTCGCCTTGGATCAACGATGGTACAGAGAGGACCCCGGGCACCTGCTTGAGAATCCTAAGCTTCCGAAAAAGCTTCCTGAATTTCTAAGTCGTGAGGAAGTGTCGCGTATCATCGCCCTGCCTGACACCCTCACGCCGCTTGGCATGCGTGACCGGGCCATGCTGGAATTGCTCTATGCCGCTGGCTTGCGTGTCTCTGAGCTGATCGGCATGCGGGTTCTCGATTACGACGCCCAGACAGGTTTGCTCCGTGTCTTCGGCAAAGGGGCAAAGGAGCGGCTGGTTCCTATCCATTACACGGCCCAGGAGGTGCTAGGGCGGTATCTGTCCGCCACACGCCCCTCCTTTCGCCCGACATCGGATTTCATGTTTCTCAATCGCTCGGGCAAAGGGCTGACGCGCCAGGGGGTGTGGAAGCTGATCAAGGCTTACTCGGCCAAGGCGGGTATCCGGCGAAGCATCTCGCCCCACACCTTCCGTCATTCCTTTGCTACCCATCTGCTTGAAGGCGGGGCCGATCTGCGCACCGTGCAACTGCTCCTCGGCCACTCGGACATTACTGCCACGGAAATCTATACCCATATCCAAGCTGGTCGGCTCAAATCCATCCATCAGCAGTTCCATCCGCGATCTTCCATGTGATCGAAAAAACGAGCAAGGCCATGAATGCAAAAGACAAAATACGCGCCAAGACCGTGATCACGGCCCATGCCAACGCGGACTTCGACGCTCTGGCCGCCATGGTCGCGGCCAGCAAGCTCTACCCTGGCGCGGTGCTCATCTTTCCCGGCAGCCAGGAGAAAAGCCTGCGTAACTTCTTTATCCAAAGCACCACCTATCTTTTTAATTTCAAGGCGTTCAAGGACATCGACCCTGATGCCGTGGAGCTTCTGGTGGTGGTGGACACGCGCCAACGCTCGCGCATCCCCCAGGTGCGCCCCCTCCTTGACAGGCCGGGGTTGCGCATCCACCTCTACGACCATCACCCGGACACTGACGACGACCTTGCGGCCGAACTGAGCGTGGTTCGGGACTGGGGTTCGACCACGGCCATCATCGTGGACGAGATGCGCAGACGCAGCGTCGTCCTGACCGGAGAGGAGGCCACCCTCCTCGGCCTTGGTATCTACGAGGACACCGGCTCCTTCGGTTTCAACACCACCACCCCGCACGATTTCGAGGCCGCTGGCTGGCTCAAGGGTCAGGGCATGGACATCGAGGTCATCACTGACCTGCTTTCGAGCGAACTGTCAGCCGAGCAGGTGACGCATCTTGGCGAGCTGCTCCAGAACGCGACCACCCACGACATCCACGGTGTGGACGTGGTCATCACCGAATTGTCCACAGACAGGTTCGTGCCCGATTTCGCCTTGTTGGTTCACAAGCTCATTGACATGGAAAATCTCAAAGTGGTCTTTGCCCTCGGCCGCATGGGCGATCGCATCCATGTCGTGGCTCGCTCAAAGCACCCGGATGTCAGCGTCGGTCAGATATGCACCTCCTTTGGCGGCGGGGGGCATGCCGCCGCCGCCTCGGCCACGGTTAAGGATAAGACTCTCGCCGAGGTGCGCGACGACCTCTTCGCCCTCCTCTACTCCCAGATCAATCCTCAGATCGTGGTGGAAAGTCTCATGTCGCGCCCTCCCGTGGTTATCGAGGACGACAAGGCCATCGCCGACGCCGTGGAACTGATGACCCGTTACGGCCTCAAGGATGTGCCTGTGGTGGACGCCGCCATGCGATGTGTCGGCATCGTATCTCACCATACGGTGGATAAAGCCCTCTCCCATGGTTTGGGTCGGCTCGGCCTAAGCGAATACATGAGCCGCAAGTTCGAAACCGTGCCTGCGGGCGCCGACCTGTACCGTGTCATGGAGATCATCCTCGGCAGACGCCAGCGAATGCTGCCTGTGCTCGAGGGCGAGACATTGATCGGGGTGATCACCAGGACAGACCTCATGAACATGCTCATCGACGAACCGGCCCGGATTCCGGATTCACTGCTGCCCGAGCGTCGCAGAGAGCGCAATATCGGTCCTATGGTCGGCAATCGGTTGCCCAAGAAGATGTTGGCCCTGCTCAAGACGGCGGGCGAACTGGGACGGGATATGGGGTGGGAGATATATGCCGTGGGCGGATTCGTGCGCGATATTCTCCTGGGGCGTCCCAACTCTGATCTCGACCTCGTGGTGGAGGGCGATGCCATCGCCTATGCCCGGCGGATGGCCGATCTGTTAGGCGGCAGGATCAAGGCCCACGTCAAGTTCAAGACCGCGGTCGTCATCCTGGCCGACGGCCAGCGTGTGGATGTGGCAACTGCCCGGCTCGAATACTATGAATACCCGGCGGCCATGCCCACGGTGGAGCTCTCGTCCATAAAAATGGACCTGTACAGGCGCGATTTCACCATCAATGCCCTGGCCCTGCGCATCAATCCGGGCCGTTTCGGACAGCTGGTGGACTTTTTCGGCGCGGAACAGGACATGAAGAACAAGGTCATCCGTGTCCTCCATTCCCTGAGCTTTGTGGAAGACCCGACCCGCATCCTGCGTGCCATCCGCTTTGAGCGACGGTTCGATTTCCAGATCGGTGGCCAGACCCTGCGCCTGATCAAGAATGCCTTAAGCCTTGATCTCTTCAGCAAGCTCTCGGGCACACGCATCCTGCACGAATTGCAGCTGATCATGGTCGAGGAGAATCCCCTGGCCTGCTTGAACCGCATGCAGGAGCTGGGCATTCTTGAGGCCATCCACCCTTTGCTCAAGCTTTCTGGCGAGCGTATGCAGGTGCTCATGGAACTGGTCAAGGTCAACAATTGGTACAAGCTCCTCTACCAGAAGCCCGAGGCCGAGCCCTGGAAGCTCCATCTGTTGGGTCTGACCATGGGCATCAAGCGCGATCAGATAGGCCAGATCACCTCAAGGTTGCGCCTCACCGCCAGAGAGGAACGCGATTTCATTCTTCTGCGCGACCAGATAGGAGAAGCCCTCATGAAACTCATGAGTTGGCGCGAGGACCGCTCCAGGTTGAGCCGGTTGTGCGCCATTCTCAGGCCAATTCCGCTGGAGGGAGTGCTCTTCCTCATGGCCCGCAGTAAAAAGGAACACATTCGTCGTAATATCTCTCAATACCTGAATAGGTTGCGCGACATAACCAGTGATGTCACCGGGGATGATCTCAAAACGCTGGGTATCCGGCCCGGCCCTGCCTACACCACGATTCTCGCCCGTGTGCTGGACGCCAAAATCGATGGCCGGGCCACCTCGCGGGAAGACCAGCTGCGTCTGGTCGAAAGGCTGTGGCGGACCATGCAGCGTCGTGGCGGAGCCCAGTGCGAGGGGACGTGACCGGAATGTCCGGGTCTGCTATGAAGAGGGAATGGAGCCTCCATGGCGACTCCGGTTTCCTGCTTGCCCAAAAGGCGCGAGGCGTGTAGAAAAATCAAGCCATTGGTGACGGTTCGGAGGTACTCCGGCATGAGCATGAGGCAAGTATCCGTAGTTGGCTCGGGCCGATGCGGACAGGACCGTGAATGCCGCGAGTTGTATGCGGCCGCCGTGGAACTGGGCGGGCTGCTGGCAGGAGCCGGCTATGTCGTGGTCTGCGGCGGGCTGGCCGGAGTGATGGAGGGTGTGTGCCGGGGCGCTCGCGAGGCGGGTGGCCGGACCATCGGCATCCTCCCCTCGGACGACCGTTCCACGGCCAACCCCTGGGTCGAGATTCCCATTGTCACGGGTATCGGCCAGATGCGCAACATGCTCGTGATTGCCAACGGCGATGTTGTCGTAGCGCTTGGCGGCGGGTTCGGTACTCTTTCGGAAGTGGCTCTGGCCCGCAAAGCGGGCAAACCCGTCGTGGCCATCGGTGCCATGGCCGAAGTGGAAGGTGTGCTGAGGGCTGGCGACCCTGCACACGCCGTGGCTGTCGTCAGATCATTATTTGAAGGAAAGTAGAAAGAATATGGAAGTGTTGTGGGCGCCGTGGAGGCTTGACTACATACTCGGTCCCAAGCCTGAGGAATGCGTTTTCTGCATTCCTGAGGACACCGGCCAAGACGAGGAGCGGTGCATCCTGGCCCGTGGCGAGCACTGTTTTGTGATCATGAACAAGTTCCCATACAATAACGGGCACCTCATGGTCACCCCCTACCGTCATGTCAGCAACCTGCTCGACCTGAGCAGTGAAGAGTCCAACGACTGCATGCTCTGGCTGCGCCACTGCACCTCGGTGCTTCAGCAGGCCTTTCGCCCCCAGGGGATCAATATAGGGCTTAATCTGGGCGAGGCGGCCGGTGCGGGCATCGCCCAACACCTGCATTTCCAAATCGTTCCGCGCTGGAACGGCGATGCTTCGTTCATGGCCGTGTTCGGGGAAACGACGGTCATCCCCGAACACCTCTCTTCAACCTATGCCCGGCTTCGGCCTTTGTTTGACGCAATCTTATTGTAAGGAGTTGTCGCATGCGCTTTGTCAAGGTTTTGTTTTTGCTTGCTCTTTTCGTTTTTTCCATCCTTTTCTTCAGCCAGAACAACGATGTGCTCCTTCAGGCCCTGACCCTGAAGCTGGATATTCCCTACGCCATGACCCTGCATTCCATTCCTCTCCCCTTTGGTGTGCTCATCCTGGCCGCCTTCGTGGCCGGGGCCTTGTTGACCATGGTCTATTTCGCCATCGACAAGTTCCGGTCAGGGGCCAAGCTGCGTGAGTGCAAGACGCGTATGGCCAGCCTGGAGCAGGAGCTCAACTCCCTGCGCAACATGCCCATCAACGAGGTGCGCCCCTATTCCGCCGAGGAAAAGGTCGAAGGGGTCAACTAACTGGACGGTTATTCACATGGCCTGGCACTGGTTTAATCGCAAGAAGTCTTCGGATTTCCACAAGAAAATCGCGGCGGCGCGAGATGTTTCCGGCGGCGAGGCTTTCCTCGTTCAGGACACCCGCGCAGCCATTGAAGAGTTGAGTCAGGTCGTCAAGAACGACCCCGAAGCCGTGGAGATCTATCTCGCACTGGGCAGCCTTTATCGCTCTCAAGGAGAAATCGAACGCGCCATTCAGATCAGGAACAGCCTTATCGTCAGGCCGGGGCTGGCTCGCGAATTCAAAGCCCGTGCCCTGTTTGAACTGGGCCGTGATTTTCGACGCGGCGGTTTTTTGGATCGCGCTGAGAGGGCCTTTGAGGAGGCCCGCTCCCTGGGCCACGATGCGGTCTCGATTCAGCACGAGATGGCCCGGCTGGCGGCCGAACGCGGCACCTTTGAACTGGCTGCCGACAGCTTTGGGCAATTGGGACTGCCGCTGCCCCAGGCCCACTATTTGGTGCGATTGGCCTCGGATCACTTCAAGGAAGGCAGGGAGTCCCAGGCGCAAAGGTCTCTCCGTCATGCCATCCGCGCCTATCCCGGCGCGGTGGAGGCGTGGCTTGAGCAGATGGTGCATGCCTATAGGGCTGGCAGTGAGCGTCGCGTGGCAGACACCTTGCGCGACGGACTGGACAACGTGGCCCCGGACCTGCGTTTCGTCCTGCTTGAGGGGCTGCTCCAGGCCCTGGACAAGGCGGCCAGGGCAAAGGAAAAGCCCCTTGTCGAGGATTCGCAGTGGGCCGGGGTTTGCCCGGACAGAGCACTGGTCACGGCCGTGATCCCGGTGATCGAGTCTCAGGAGCCGGATGTGCTGCTGCTCTATTATGGAGGCGTGTTTTTGCTGCGCGTCGGCGAGACCGAGAGCGCCAGAAGCTGGTTCGAAAAAACCCTGGTTATGCAACCCGATTTCTGGTTGGCCCGACTTGAACTCTTTGAACTGTCCCGGCCTGATCAGACCTTGACGCCCTTTTTCAGGGAACAGTTGAATTTTTTTATTGACCGGGCCCATCAGGTGCGTCGATTCTTTTGCCGCCGTTGCGGGCTGAAGCGCGACCATCTCTTTTTCAACTGCCCCCGCTGCCGCAGCTGGCACTCCATCGGCTTTCGTAAAGACTTTTCGCAATAAAACCAAACAGATCATCTCGTGGATACACAGAAGCTGACCCCCATGCTGGAACAGTATCTCCGCTTCAAGGAGGAGAATCCTGGTTGCCTGCTGTTTTTCCGCATGGGAGATTTTTACGAGCTTTTTTTCGAGGATGCAGAGACCGTGGCCCGGGCTGTGCAGATCACCCTCACCAGCCGTAATCCCAAGGACACCAATCCCATCCCCATGTGCGGCGTGCCGCATCATTCGGTGGAGCCTTATCTGACCCAGTTGCTGGACAAAGGGTTTCGTATCGCCATCTGCGATCAGATCGAAGACCCCAGAGAGGCCAAGGGATTGGTCAAACGCGCCGTCACCCGTGTGCTTACGCCCGGCACCGTGGTTGATGACTCCAACCTCAGGGCCAAGGGCAACAATTTCCTCGGCGCCTTGTTCTGGGACTCGGCCAGGAACGCGGGCGGCTTCGCCTGGATTGATTTCTCCACCGGCCAGTGGTCGGGGCTGCACGGCCGTCGCGAACCCGAACTGTGGCAATGGGTGGTCAAGATCAATCCACGCGAATTGCTCCTGCCCCAAGGACGCAAGGTGCCTCCCCAGTTCAGCGAGTTGGCGTCGCAGGTCACGGGCGTGGCCCCGACTACCTATTTTGATCCGGGGGTATCGGCACGGCGTCTCTTGGAAATCCAGGGTGTTGCCGGGCTCGACAGCCTCGACCTGGGCGACAAGCCGGAGCTGGTCTGCGCCTGCGGGGCGTTGCTCGCCTATCTTGAACATACCCAGAAATGCCCGTTGACCCATCTTGGCGAATTCAGGCCGGTGAACCTTGGCAGACATTTGCTTCTGGACGAAGTAACCGAGCGCAATCTGGAAATATTCCGGCGCCTTGATGGCCGTCCGGGCAAAGGAACCCTCTGGCGCGTCCTGGACAGGACAATGACACCCATGGGCGGCCGCCTGCTTGAAAGCCGCTTGCGCCAGCCTTGGCGCGAGCTTGGGCCAATCGGGAAGTCTCTGGACTGCGTGGACTTTCTATTTTCCCGAGACCAGATGCGCGGCGAATTGCGCCATGCCCTTGATTCAGTGTACGATCTGGAACGCCTCTCGACCAGGGCCGTTCTCGGTCGGGCCATGCCCAAGGACTTCGTGGCCCTGCGCCGCAGTCTGCCCATGCTGCCGAAAATCCGTGTCCTGCTGGAGCAAGGCGGGCCGGAGACCCCGCCCGATCTGAAGCGGCTCCTGGGCAAGTGGGACGATCTGACGGATTTGGCCGAACTGCTCGAGAGCTCCTTTGTGGACTCCCCGCCCCCGGTCATCACCGATGGCGGCCTCTTCCGCAAGGGGTTCGATCTGGTGCTGGACGAACTCATCGAACTGCACGAGCACGGAGAAGACAGGCTTGCGGCCTTGCATCGCCGCGAGCTTGAGGCCAGCGCCATTCCCAAACTCAAGCTCGGTTTCAACAAGGTCTTCGGCTACTACTTCGAGATATCCAAGGCCTTCAAGGGGCAGGTGCCGGACCATTTTGTCCGCCGCCAGACCCTGGTCAACAGCGAGCGCTACATCACCCCGGATCTCAAGGAGCTGGAGGAGCGCATCATCTCTGCTTCGGAAGAGCGCAAGGCGTTGGAATACAGGCTCTTCCAGGAGCTGCGAGAGCGTGTTGCCCGTTCCAGAAGCCGTTTTTTGTTCATGGCCGACATCGTGGCCAACCTGGATTACTGGCAGGGATTGGCCGAGGCCGCCCGGGTCAACGACTGGAGCCGCCCTGAACTCCATGACGACCTGGACATCGAGATTGAGGCCGGGCGGCATCCTGTGGTGGAGGACGCCATGGGTCACTCCAGCTACATCCCAAACGATCTGCGCATGGACCGCGACAAGCGCATCCTGCTGATCACCGGCCCCAACATGGCGGGCAAATCCACTGTCCTCCGGCAGGTGGCCATTTTGATGATCATGGCCCAGATCGGTTCCTTCGTGCCCGCACGGCGGGCGCGGCTGGGGTTGGCGGACCGCGTGTTCTCCAGGGTGGGCGCATCGGACAATCTGGCCCAGGGGCACTCCACCTTCATGGTCGAGATGACCGAGACGGCCCGCATTTTGCGCCAGGCAACCCAGCGCAGTCTTGTCATCCTTGATGAGATCGGTCGGGGCACAAGTACGTATGACGGCCTCTCCCTGGCCTGGGCCGTGGTCGAGGAGCTGTCCACCCGCGCCCGGGGCGGTATCCGCACCCTGTTTGCCACCCACTATCACGAACTGACGGCTCTGGAGGGGCGGGTCGAGGGCTTGCGCAATCTCAATATTGCGGTCAAGGAGTGGAAAGGCGACATCGTTTTCCTGCGTCGGCTCGTGCCCGGCCCGGCCGATCGCAGCTACGGCATCGAGGTCGCCCGACTGGCCGGTGTCCCGAGGCCCGTGGTGGACCGGGCAAGGGAAATCCTTGCGAATCTCGAGGAAAAGTCGCAGGATGATCACTTGAAGGGAGCCGTCGAGCGCGTTTCGCAGACCGTGTTGCCCGGGCTTGTCCCCGGCGGCGACTCTGTTTGCGACCATGCCCGTAGCGAGGCCCCTGCGGCGGAGCATCCGGTGGTCAGCCAGCTGACGGCCCTGGATCTGGACGGCATGACACCCATCCAGGCCCTGATGCTTCTCAACCGCTGGAAGGAGATGGTCAAGGAATGATCCGTACAGGAGCCATAGCGTACCGCCTTGCCGCCCTGTTTTTCCTGGCCCTGCCTGTTTTGACCGGGTGCGTGCTGGGCATCAAGGAATGGCCGCAGCCGGTCAAGGCCGAGGACGTGTTCACCCTTGAGGTCATGGCCGCCAAACGGACGGACACCTGTTTGTTGCTGACCCTGTCCGTGGGCGGCTCCGTTGAGCGCCTGTACCGGGCCAGCATCCAGTACGAGGCCGTGGGCGACTCGGACGGCCAGGGTTGCGAGGGGTGTCCCTTCGTGCCCCGCAAGGCCGAACACTTCACCCGCGACCAGAACGCCTTCGAGCTCCATGGGGCCACCCTGAAATTGAGTCTGTGCGGTCTTAACCCCCAGACGCGCTACCGTTTTCGAGTGGCTGGCAAGAACGATCTTTCCGTCCTGCCCATGGTCTATACCGAAGTATTTGTCACGACAGAATAATTTTCAGATTTTTCAAGGAGAAATACCGAATGCACCATTTCGAGTACCGCGACGGCGTCCTTCATGCCGAGAATGTCTCGGTCCCGGACCTTGTTCGCCAGCACGGTACGCCGCTCTATATTTATTCGGCGGCCACCCTGACCCGGCATTTCAACGCCTTTGACTCCGCCTTTGACGGACTGGACCATCTGACCTGCTACTCGGTCAAGGCCAACTCCAATATCGCCGTGCTCAAGCTCCTGGCCGGTTTGGGCGCGGGCATGGACATCGTTTCCGGCGGTGAACTGTATCGCGCCCTCAAGGCGGGAGTGCCGCCGGAGAGGATCGTTTACTCCGGTGTGGGCAAGCGTGCCTCGGAGATCGGCGAAGCCCTTGAGGCCGGGATTCTCATGTTCAATGTCGAGTCCGTGGCCGAACTGATCAAGATCGACGAAGTGGCCGGCAGCATGGGCAAGGTGGCTCGGGTCAGCTTCCGCATCAATCCCGATGTGGACCCCAAGACGCATCCGTACATATCCACCGGCATGAAGAAGAACAAATTCGGCCTGGACATCGAAAATTCCCTCGCCGCCTACGCCATGTGCGCGGATCTGGCCAACGTCGAGCCCGTGGGCATGGATTGCCACATCGGCTCCCAGTTGACCAGCATCGCGCCCTTTATGGAGGCGCTGGACAAACTGCTCGACTTCCATGACAGGCTCAAGGGCATGGGGATCGACATTCAGTATCTCGATCTGGGAGGCGGGCTCGGCATCACCTATGACGAGGAGGAGCCGCCCCACCCCACCGAGTTTGGCCAAGCCCTCAAGGACCGGCTGGCCGGGGTGCCCCTCAAGGTCATCCTCGAACCCGGCAGGGTCATTGCGGGTAATGCGGGCATTCTGGTAACCGAAGTGGTCTACACCAAGTCAAGCCCGGCCAGGAATTTCCTGATCGTGGATGCGGCCATGAACGATCTGGTGCGCCCCAGTCTCTATGGCTCCTTCCACCGCATTGAAGAGGTCGTGCCCATGGGTCGCGATTCCCTGACCTTTGACGTGGTTGGCCCCATCTGCGAGTCTGGCGACTTCCTGGCCCGAGAGCGGGTGTTGCCCGCCGTGGAGCAAGGAGAACTGCTGGCCGTCTTTTCCGCCGGGGCCTACGGTTTTACCATGGCCTCCAACTACAACTCCCGGCCCAGGGCCTGCGAGCTGCTGGTGGAGGGCGACAAAGTCACCGTAGCCCGCAAACGCGAAACCTACCAAGACCTCGTGGACAAGGAACTCTAGCCTGACGGCCGGGGGTTGCCCCGGCCTTTTCATTTGGGAAGCAGGGCATGGCGCGTCTCAACACGTTTCACCTTTCGCCGGACGATTGGCCCCTGGACATCGGCAGCATGGTCAGGCTGACCGGGGCCGAGGCGCGGCATATGCTGACCGTGCTGCGCACCGTGGCGCATCAGACGGTCAGGCTCTTCGACGGCCTTGGCCGGGTCGGCCTGTTCACGGTGCTGGATACAGACCGCAATTCCGCCCTGCTTCGGGCTGAAACCCTTGAGCGGCACCCGACACCGGACACGGGCCTGACTCTGGCCATCGGCTGGGGCAAGTCCAAACGACGCGAATATCTCTTTGAGAAACTGGTGGAGCTTGGCGGTCTTGGCGTCGCCTTTTGGGCTGCGGCCCGCAGTCAGGGGCAGATGCCGGAGGCGGTGAAAGAGAGCTGGACCGACAAATGCCTCCAGGCCGCCAAGCAGTGCGGTTGTCCGTTGCTTCCGACACTTTCGGTTCTGCCCGGCGGGGTGGCGGGCCTGATCGACTTTGCTCGCGGCTTCGACGCATGCTATGTCGCCTGGGAGTCTGAGATCGCGGACACGCCGTTGACTCCGAATCATTTGGGCCGGGGCCGCAACCTCGTCATCATCGGCCCCGAGGGCGGGTTTGACGAGGCCGAGGCGCGGGCGCTTCTGGCTGCCGGGTTGATGCCGGTCACGCTGGGCAGAAACATCCTGCGCTGGGAGACCGCCGCAACCTACTGCCTCAGCCTCGGCTGGTGTGCACGACAAGGTATGTTATGAAGCTCGAAATCGAAGAGACCCAACCTCTTGCCGACCGCATCAGGCCTACCACCCTCGACGAGTTCGTGGGCCAAAGCCATATCCGCAACCGCATTGAAGCCTTCACCAAGTCCAAGCGGTTGCCGAGTCTGCTGCTTTTCGGCCCTCCCGGCTGCGGCAAGTCCACCCTCGCCTTGCTCCTGGCCCGGTTGACCGGCAGACAGAGCCTGCGAGTCAGTGCGCCCGAGGCCGGGCTGACCTCCTTGCGCAAGCAACTGCCGGGAAACGATATTCTCATTCTCGACGAGTTGCATCGGTTCTCCAAGGCGCAGCAGGATTTTTTCCTGCCTATCCTGGAGTCCGGCGAGATCACCCTGCTGGCCACCACTACCGAGAATCCGTCCTTTAGCGTCACCCGGCAGCTTTTGTCCCGGCTCCATGTGCTCCGTCTGCGCCCCTTGAGCCGTGACGAATTGCTCGACGTGGCCCGTCGCGGTGCCCGGGCGCTCGATCTTGACCTTGAGGAAGAGAATATCTCCCTGCTTGCGGCCATGGCCGGAGGGGATGCCCGCACCCTGCTCAACCTTGTGGAGTACACGGCCCAGCTTCCGGCGGCCAAACGCAATCCAGATGTCCTGCGCGAGTCCCTGCCCGAGGTCGTGGTCCGTGGGGATCGGGACGGCGATTCGCACTACGAGCTGGCTTCGGCCCTAATCAAGTCCATTCGCGGCAGCGACCCGGATGCCGCTCTCTATTATCTGGCCTGCCTGCTCGAAAGCGGAGAGGACCCCCGCTTTGTCACCCGCCGCCTGATCATTTCGGCATCTGAGGATGTCGGGCTTGGCGATCCCAGAGCGTTGCCTCTGGCCGTGTCCTGCCATCAGGCCGTTGAGGCCATCGGTATGCCCGAGGGATTTATCCCCATGGCGCAAACAGTCGTCTATCTGGCCCTGGCTCCCAAGAGCAACGCCACCTACGCCGCCTATCGCACCGCCCAGAAGGAGGTGCGCGACAACGGCCCCAAACCCGTGCCCCTGCATTTACGCAACGCCACCAGTTCCTTGCAGCGCGAATGGGGCTATGGTCGAGGCTACCTTTATCCCCATAATTTTCCCAAGGCTTGGGCTGATCAGGACTATCTCCCCAATGAGTTGCGCGGTCGTCGCTTCTATCATCCCAAGGATCAGGGCGAGGAACCCAGGTTGCTTGCCTGGCTCAAGCAGTTTAAAAAGAGCTGATAAATATTTGAAATTAAACAATATAAAAGCTTTTCGCAGAACCTGCGGAAAGCTTTTTTTCATGTGTTGCTTGAGGTTTATTAGCCGCGTTTGGCGTAAAGCTTGCGCCATTCGTCGAGAAAGAGAATGGCGGTATCCAATTCGGACAAGGTGCCCTGCTGCTGACGCAGACTCCAGACCAGATCATTGAAGGACACGTCTTCAGGCAGACCGAGACGCGCCAGCAACTGGCGGAGTTCCTCGTGCAGCTCGGGGGGAAAATCAAGATCGGCCGCAGCAGTTTCCCGACTGCGGGGCCAGCCGTCGATGCGGCTTGCCGTGAAGTCGAGCAGAGCCTGCATCCGCGAGTGGTAGGTGTGATCCTTGAGCGCCCGCGCCCTGCCCCGCTCGGCAAAGGCACGGCACTGGTCGGGGTGGGCCAGGAAGTGGTCGAGTTTAGCAAGAAGATCGTCCATCGATGTGAAGGTCGCCAATTCGTCGTCGGCAAAGGCCTCGTCCAGCAGGGTGCGGGCGTCCACAAGCTGGAACGCGCCACAGGCTGCCAACTCATATGTCCGAGGGTTGACAAAGTCGCCCTTGGTTACGAGTTCCTCGGCCTGGATGCTGGAATGGAGGTTGAGGTTGACGCGTGTTGCGTTGAATATTTTCACGCAATCTTCGGGCGAGACCCGGGCGCCGCGCATCTGGACCAGCGGTTCGAGAACGTGGTCGCCCTCCCAGTCGGTGCCCCACAGTTTGAAGTTCAGGTGGACCAACTGGCGAAAGGCCGTCCTGCGGTTGGGATAGCCGGCACCCATGAAGGAAACGTCAGAGCCGAATTTCCGCAGCTCAACTGGGTCGAGGTCAATGGGACGGTGGAAATCCGGCAGTGCGGCCAGAGGGAGGTAGAGTACGTTTGGTTGGCCTATGGCTTCAAGATCGCTCAAGAACGGTTCCTTCTGAATGACTGCGAAAATGTCATAGAACGGGGCAAAGGATTTCCAGTAGGTAAAGAGGCGGTGGTCCTCCACGAACCACATGGCCGTGGTGACGCCGTCGCGACGCAGCCGCTTGAGTGCCTGATGATTGAGCGGGGCCTGGGCCATGGCCAGCACCAGATCGGGCTCAAAGGTTTCGACCTTGGCCAGCACCGACTGGCTGACCACATTGAGAAATGAATTTTGGAGATAGTCGAGACGGTCGGCGGTTACGCGAAGCTTGCGCAACGAATCGTAGGCTGAGTTGAAATCCGGGGCTTCGAAGGTTTCCACGAGGTGGCCCAGGTCTTTCAGGGCCTTGGACACATACCGGCCGATGGGCAGGGACCCCCCGTACAGAGGGAGTATGACGAGGATGCGCAGGGTTTTCATGCTCTCATTCCGTGATTGTTCGCATTGGGACGGTGGTGATCCAGTCCCGTTCGCGGTGGAGGCGCTGGGCCAGAAGCGTGTCCAGGTCCGAAAGTTCCGGCCGGATGGAGTCGCGATCGCCAGTCAGATGGCCGAAAATGAACTGGCGCAATCCAGCCCGTTGTTCGGCATCCTGATCGAGCCCGATGATGGGGGCATAGGTCTGGCCCAGGGCATCGAATTGCGACCGACAAACCATCAGACCGTCAGGCGCATGGGCCGGGTTGCCTGTGGCCAGGAACCGGGGGTAGCCGGGATCGGCAAAAGGGCCGAGGCATTGCAGGCCGTGGTTGCAGGGACGTGTTTCCAGGCACGGCAGGCAGTGAGCCGTGGTCTGATGGACCACATGCCCTTCGCCGTACGGTCCGGTCTCGAAACACCATGCCGAGGAAAGAAAGAAGGCGAGTACCGGGGTGCCCAGGTGGGCGGCCAGATGCATGGTTCCGGTGTCCGGGGTGAGCAACAGATCCAGGGAATCGACAATATCCACCAGCTCGTTCCAGCCGGTCTGCCCGGCCGCATTGCGTGTCATGGCCTGCACGGCGGGCGGAAGCTCCTTGAGAAGAGCCTGTCCGGCCGCCTGCTCGCACGGACCGCCGAGCAGGACGACCCGCCCTGCCCCACGCACCCTGGCCACCGTGCCGACGACACGGGACAATACGTCCACCGGAAGCGAGCGGCGTGATTCGCGTCCGGCCAGGACCACTCCCAATCCGCCGCCACAGGCTGCGGCCGATGGATTGACCAGTTGTGGCGCCATGGCGTCCGGGCAGTAGGCGGCCCAGAAATCGACAAGATTGATCGAGAGCCGGCGTTGATCCGACCAGCGCATGGCCATTGCCGCCCATGGCGAGATCAACTCCTGACCGTCTCTCCAGAGGTAGCCCTCCACTTTGTCAGGGTCGAAAAGTGCCGCCAGTCGAAAGTTGAGACCCGAAAAATTGAGGTTGTAGATCCGTTCGAAATCAAAGGACCCTAGTGTGGCAAAGGAACGGCGGTTGTCCACCAGCATGGCGCGGACGGCCGCGGAGCCGTCAAGGCCGGTGCCGTGAGCGATAACGGGATGCAGCGTCGCGTTGGGATACACCAGCCGGGCCAGCGGCTCAAGGGAGCGGTCAAGGCAGAGGTGGACCCGGCTGTCCGGCCGGGCGGCCAGGGTGACCACCAGCCGTTTGGTCTGGATGAGATCCCCGAATCGGGCCAGTTGTATGACGAGATAATGCTTCATTGCTCCCCGGGCGGTGTCAATCTTCTAGCGCACCCCGTGCGGATATTGCAAGAACCGGGCAATTGGCATTTTACATGTGGCCCGGCACTTGGTATCAAGTGCCCATGCGATACTACCCCATTTTCGTGAATCTTGAAAACAAGGGCTGCCTTGTGGTGGGCGCTGGCGAGGTCGGCAAGCGCAAGATCCAGTCGCTCATTGAGTCCGGCGCCGGTAGCGTGGACATTATTGATACCCGCCCGGCAGACCCGGAGATGGCGTCGATCCTTGCGTTGGACCACGTCACTTTTGAGTGTCGGGAGTTTCGGGATGCGGATTTGGACCACAGGTTCCTGGTCATCGCCTGCACGTCGAGCGAAGAGGTCAACTGGCGCATCAGCAACCTTTGCGCCGAGCGCGGAATCCTGTGCAACATTGTGGATCAGCCCGAAAAATGCAGTTTCATAGTTCCGGCCACGGTCAAGCGCGGCGACCTGACGGTGGCCATCTCCACAGCAGGGCGCAGCCCGGCCATGGCCAAGCGCATCCGCAAGGAATTACAAGAAAGTTTTGGCGAAGAATACGCCAGCCTTTTGGTGCTCATGGGCCGGGTTCGGCCACTGCTTCTCGGCCTTGGCATGGCCACTTCCGAGAACACCGCGGTGCTGCGTTCTCTGGTCAACTCCGATCTTTTGGCCCGGATTCGGGCCGCAGAGCTTGACGCTGTTGCGGAAATCCTTAAAGAATCATTGCCCCGACAGTTGCACGTCAACATACCGGAGCTGCTTGATGGGCTTGTTTGAACTGCTTCGCATCCTCATAATCGGCCTGTACGCGATCGGAACACTGCTGTTTCTCACGGGCGTGTGTTCGGGAAACGACAGGCTCAAGAAGCTGGCCGTGTGGCTGGCCGTGGCCGGGTTTGTCCTCAACACGGTCGATCTGGTTCTGACTCTGACCGGCGACGCTTCGGCCCTCAGTTCCGGTGCCTTCTATTTCGCCATCCTGGCGTGGTGCGTACTGGCCATGTACTTCTTTTTCTGGTGGCGTCTGCGGCTTGAGTTTCTGGCCATCACCGCCCTGCCGCTGGCCCTGCTGCTCTATGTTTCCTCACTGGCTCTGGGCGGCATCACCGTGGTCATGCCCCCCGAGCTGACCGTGCTTTTCTTCGGCCTGCACATCGGCACCCTGATTTTGACGCTGGGAGTGATGATCATGGCCTTTGGCGCTGCCGCGGCTTTTCTCCACTACAATCGTAAGCTCAAGACCAAGGCCGGACTGGCCAGCATGGGGCAGGATGTTCCCTCCCTGGATAAGTTTGACGCGGTCAACAGGCTGGCCGTGACCATCGGTTTCCCGCTTTTCACCCTTGGGTTGTTTTCCACTTATTTCTGGTATCTCATCGAGGCCAAGCGTCCATTTGCCTGGGACGTGATGAAGATCGGATCGTTTGCTGTCTGGTTTTTGTTCGCCTTCCTTTTCCACCAACGTGTGGTGCTCGGCTGGCGCGGGCGCAAGCCTGCGGTCCTTGCCATCTGGGTCTTTGTGGGCATGTGCGTCTCGCTCATCCATCACACCATCACTTTCAGAGCCGTGCCATGAACGGAAAGATCATACTTGTTGGCCTCAACCACAACACCGCCGACATCGGGGTGCGTGAACGCTTCGCCCTGACCGATGTGGACAATTTCGAGGCGGGCCTCATGGCCCACTGTCCCTTGGCCGAATGTATGGCCCTCTCCACCTGTAACCGGGTGGAGATCGTGGCCGTGGTCAAGCGGGCCAACGAACGCCAGGCCATTGAATCTGTCATCGAATACTGGGCAGGCGTTTGTGGCGGACCAGCCGAACTGTTGGTGGAGAATACCTATCAATACACTGATCTGGAAGCTGTTGGGCATCTCTTCACCGTGGCCAGCAGCCTTGATTCCATGGTTATGGGCGAGCCGCAGATATTGGGCCAGCTCAAGGATGCTTACCGCAAGGCAGTGGAAAAAGGCACGGCCAGAACCATCATTAACCGTCTGTTGCACAAATCTTTTTCCGTGGCCAAGCGGGTTCGCACCGAAACAGCCATTGCCTCAAGTGCGGTGTCCATCAGTTACGCGGCCGTCGAGCTTGCCAAGAAAATTTTCGGCGCCTTGAACGGCACCCGGGCCATGCTGGTGGGCGCGGGCGAGATGGCCGAACTTGCAGCCACCCACCTGCTTCAGAACGGTGTGCGCGACATCGTCATCGCCAACCGTACCCTCTCCAGGGCCAAAGAGCTGGCCTTGACCATGGGCGGCACCCCCATCCAGATCGAACAGCTCCCGGACCATCTTCACGAAGTGGACATCGTCATCAGTTCCACAGGGTCTCCCGTGGCTGTGATCAGGGCCAGGGATGTCAAGGAAATACTTAAAAAACGCAAGAACAAGCCGATGTTTTTCATCGACATCGCCGTGCCGCGGGACATTGACCCGGACGTGAACAATCTGGACAATGTTTACCTCTACGACATCGACGACCTCAAGGAAGTCGTCGAGGAAAACATGGCCCAGCGTCAGGGAGAAGCGGTCAAGGCTCGGGCTGTTGTCGAGGCGGAAACCCAGGTCTTCGGCAATTGGCTGCGCTCGCTTGCCCTCCAGCCGACCATTGTTGATCTGGTGGACCGGAGCGAGGATATCGCCCTGCGCGAACTGGCCAAGACGCTCAAGAGAATCGGGCCTGTGGACGAAGCCACAAGGCGATCCCTGGAAACCCTGGTACTCTCTGTTGGTCGCAAGGCGCTGCACGAGCCAATCTGTTTTCTCAAGCGCCGCACCCAGGAAGAGGGGGCGGCCGACCAGTTCATTGATCTGGCCCGGCGCATGTTCAACCTTGATGATGAAGCGGTGCCGCCCGACGCCCACATGAACCGAAAAGGCTCGGCCTGTGCGCCGGAAGACATCGACAGATTCATCGATGCTTCCAAGAGCAAGGAGCAATGATGCGGACTTATGTCATAGAAGACCTGTACGATGCCGACTACGAGAGGATTCTCAAGACGCTCGACGAGCTGAACTTAAGGAGTCAGATCGAGGGCATGTATTACCTTCCCCTGCCCGTTGACCTGCTCCAACCCGAGCAACGTGATCATCTGAATCAGTGCGGTCCGTACTTCATGGCCCTGGAGACCGTGTGTCACCCTGCGGGGAACCAGCTTCGGCTCGAACTGCTTGTGCGGGCCCGGAGCAAGCTCCGCTGCTCTTGCGTCTGCTACGCCACCGCGTCCCAGCGGAAGCATATGATCGAATACCTCGACCAATTCATCGAGGAGCTTGAGATCGCTGTCTGACATGCCTGATGTGCCCTCTTCTCTGCCGCGATCCCTCCAGGATCTGCCACCGCGATGGGCACATTTTTGTCTGGGTATCGAACGCTTTGTTGCTGAAGAACTGGGCGTGGAGCTGGCTGGGAAGAGACTGGCCGTCGGGTTTTCCGGGGGCATAGACTCCACCGCCCTGCTCCTGAGCCTGCGCTGTCTGACAGCCCGCGGCGGCGGAAGGATCGTGGCAGCGCATCTCAATCACCGTCTTCGGCCCGAGGCCGACGAAGATGCCCGGTGGGTCGCCGCCCTGTGCGCGACCCTGGGTGTGCCTTGCGTGATCCGCGAGGCGGATGTGGCGACCCTGGCCGAGGACTCCGGGGCAGGCATCGAAGAGACGGGACGCCAAGCCCGTTATGCCCTGTATGCTGACGTTTTGACCGATCATGGCGCTGATTTCGTGGCCCTGGGACATCATCTGGACGATCTGGCCGAGGACGTTCTCATGCGTTTGGCCCGAGGCACTGCGTGGCCCGGTCTGGCCGGTATGTCTGGCCGCGACGACACCCGCCGTCTGCTGCGTCCCCTGCTTCTGACCCCCAAGGCCGAGTTGGCCGCTTTTCTGGCTGAACTCGGCGTCCCCTGGCGCGAGGATGCCTCCAATGAGGATCAGCGCTGGTCGAGAAACCGTGTCCGGGCCTCCCTTGTACCGCTTTTTCTGAGAGAGAATCCCAGTTTTCTCGACTCGGTGGCCAGACTATGGCGTGTGGGCGAAATGGATCGCGATTACTGGGGAGTGCAGACCGCATCGGTTGGCGAGCGCATCCCCAACGCGGTTCTGTCCAAGGCCCATCGTGCCCTGCGGCTGCGGCTGTACAAGGCTGCCCTTGACCGCCTTGGCTCAGCCCAGGTTCTGTCCGATACCCTTTGGGGGCTGGACAGGGCCTGGCAGGCGCACCGTGTTGGCGCGGTCTTTCAGTTTCCAGGGGAAAAGACAGCTGTTGTCACCAGTCATGGCGTGGTTTTCTCCGCCAAGCATTGACTTCCACTGATGCGCGGTATAAGAGCATGTGATCTTTTGCACAATGTATTGCCGCCTGTGCGGCATTGCGATTCATCATCAGGAGGAGTTTCCATGAACATTCTGATTTTCGGCCCCAACGGTTCCGGTAAAGGCACCCAGGGCACCCTGGCCAGGGACAAGTACGGTCTGGATCACATCGAGTCCGGTGCCATTTTCCGCAAGCACATCGGCGGCGGTACTGAGCTGGGCATGAAGGCCAAGGAATACATCAACAAGGGCGAACTGGTTCCTGATGACATCACCATTCCCATGGTTCTTGATGTCCTGGCAAGTTCCGACAAGAACGGCTGGCTCCTCGATGGCTTTCCCCGCTCCCTTGTCCAGGGCGAAAAGTTGTGGGAATCCCTGCAGAAAAGCGGCGAGAAGCTGGATTACGTCATTGAGATCAAGCTGCCTCGCGACATCGCCAAGGCCCGCATCATGGGTCGGCGTTTGTGTGAAAACAATCCCAATCACCCCAACAATGTCGGCATCCCGGCCATCGCACCTGATGGCGACAAATGCCGTGTCTGCGGCGGCGCCCTCTCTTCCCGTCAGGACGACCAGGATGCGGCCGCCATCGACCAGCGCCACGACATCTATTACGATGACAAGACCGGCACCATGGCCGCCTGCAACTTCTTCAAGAACATGAAGGACGGCGGCTTCAAGTACATTGAGCTTGACGGCGAGGATTCCATCACCGCCATCAAGGAATATCTGATGACCCAGCTCGTCTAGTCTCAACGGACAGGCTAAGTTCCGGCCCCTTCGGCGATAGTCGCCGGAGGGGCTTTTCGCTGTGGCGTCAGGTTGCCCTCTGCGTTTGAAAAAGAAGGGGGAAGGGCCAACTGGCCCTTCCCCCTCGGGTGTTCTATCGGATGCCTGCTTACGCTTGGCCTTCGCCCTCTGCAACAATGGAGGGACCAAAGCCCAGTAGGATGGGGCTGGCCACGAAGATGGAGGAGTAGGTGCCGACTCCGATGCCTATGAGCAGGGCCAGGGCGAAGTCGTGTATAACACTGCCTCCCAGCACGAACAGGCAGGCCACCACCATGAGCGTGGTCAGCGAGGTCATGAGGGTGCGCGAGAGGGTCTGGTTGATGCTTTCGTTGATGATCGAACGGAACCGTCTTGGGTCCTGCTGTGCCCGCGTGTTCTCGCGGATGCGGTCAAAGACGATGATGGTGTCGTTGAGGGAGTAGCCGATGATGGTCAGGAGTGCGGCGATGATGGTCAGGTCGAATTCCTTGCCCAAAATGGAGAACACGCCCACGGTAATGGTCACATCGTGGATGAGGGCCACCACCGCTCCCAAGGCATAGTTGAGCTTGAGATACCAGCATAAAGCCACGGTGATGAGCATGGCCATGACGATGAGCCAGCCCATATCCACACCGAACAGCCCGATGCCGTAAATGCTTCCGCCCAGGGCCGCGGCCATGATGGCGGCTGCGGTCCAGCGCTGCTCAAACCGGCCGGAGATGTACACCGCGATGATCAGCACGGCGTAGAACAGCGCTTCGAGCGCATGAGCGCGTAAATCCGCACCCACCTTGGGGCCGACCATCTCCAGGCGCTGGATTTGGTATCCTCCCTCGCCCAGCGGGCCGGCCAATGCGTCGGCCAGCATCGTACGCACCTGCTGCGAGGGGATGTCGGAGCTTGAAGTCCGAATGAGGTATTCATGGTCGTCGGCCATGCCCAAAGTCTGGACCACCAGTCCGGGCAGTTCGGTTTGTTCCAGGGCTCCCTTGAGCTGGGAGAGCTCAATGTCTTCCTGGACTTTGATTTGCACGATCATGCCGCCCGCAAAGTCGATGCCGTATTGCGGCCCGCCCTTGGCAAGCAGGGAGCCCAAGCCGGCCAGCACGAGCACGGCTGACAGGATAAAGGCGATCTTCCTGAAGCCGATGAAGTCGATGCGCGTATCGGGTTTGATTATCTGAAGTCCCATATCGTCCCCTTAAATGCTCAGCTTGGCGCTTTCGGAGCGGCTTTTGGTGTACAGGTCGAAGAAGATGCGCGACACGAAGATGGCCGTGAACATCGACGAGAGGATGCCCAGCGTCAAGGTGACGGCAAAGCCGCGAACCGGGCCGGTTCCGAACTGGTAGAGGATGATGGCCGCGATGACCGTGGTCACGTTGGCGTCGAGGATGGTCAGGGTGGCGCGTTCGTATCCTTCGGCAATGGCGGCTCGAACCGTGAGTCCGCGCCGCATCTCCTCGCGGATGCGTTCGAAGATGATGACGTTG
Source organism: Pseudodesulfovibrio alkaliphilus (assembly GCF_009729555.1). Classification (NCBI taxonomy): domain Bacteria; kingdom Pseudomonadati; phylum Thermodesulfobacteriota; class Desulfovibrionia; order Desulfovibrionales; family Desulfovibrionaceae; genus Pseudodesulfovibrio; species Pseudodesulfovibrio alkaliphilus. The sequence goes on along the minus strand of NZ_WODC01000007.1, from coordinate 148,321 downwards.
GCGTCCACGGCCATGCCGATGGTCAGGATGATACCCGCGATGCCGGGCAGCGTCAGGGTTGCGCCGAACAGGGCCAGGCCGCTCATGATCAGCATGATGTTCAGGCATAGCACTATGTCGGCCACCAGTCCGGCAAAGCCGTAGTAGATGATCATGAAGGCGAGGACAAGGGCCATGCCCACCAGCGCTGCGGTGATGCCCTTGTCGATGGACTCCTGGCCCAGGGACGGACCGACCGTGCGCTGCTCCATGATAACTACCGGCGCGGGCAAAGAGCCCGCCCGCAGAACCACGGCCAGATCCCGAGCCTCTTCGTTGGTGAAGTTGCCGGTGATGGATGCCTTGCCGCCGCTGATCCGCTCCTGAATGACCGGGGCCGAATGGACCTTGCCGTCCAGGACTATGGCCATGCGCTTGTTGACATTCTCGCCTGTCAGATTGGCGAAGATGGTGCCGCCTCTGGTATTGAAGGAGATGGCGACATAGGGTTTGTTCCACTGGTCGAGTTGCACACGGGCATCGGTGATGTATTCACCTGTGAGCACGGCATCACGCCTGAGAACTATGGGGGATTCACTCTGGCCGCCGCCCGGATGGGTGGTGATCAGGGTCGAAAGTTCACGGCCTGGCGCCAGTACGCCCACAAGCGCTTTCTCGATGTCCGCCGAATCGTCCACCATCTTGAATTCGAGGTGGGCAGTCTGGCCGACGATATTGATGGCGCGTTCGGGGTCCTGGAGTCCGGGCAGCTGCACCTGGATACGGTTGTCCTGCTGACGACGAATGTCCGGTTCGGCCACACCGAACTGATCGATGCGGTTGCGGATGGTCTTGATGGCCTGATCCATGGTCAGCCGGGTCAATTCGTCCCGATACTGTGGAGAGACGGAAAGCAGATATCTGACTTTGCCGTCACCCATGTTCCGCGCCTCTTCAATGGTGAAGGGGCTGTATTTCTCTATCACCGAATCAAAATCGCTCTTCTGCTCGCTTTTGATCAGGACCACCTCGAGTCTTGAGGACGAGAGCACGTTGGGACGCAGGACGAAGATATCCTCGTCTCTGGCCGTGGCCCTGAGGTCGTCGCCCAGGCGCGAGAGATTGTTGTGCATGGCGGTGTCCATGTCGACGCCCAGCGTCAGGTGGATGCCGCCCTTGAGATCGAGACCGAGGCTGACGGTATCTTCCGGCAGCAACGTACCCAGCGGCGACTGCTTGACGCTGGGGATGGACGGCAGCATGTAGGCCAGTCCGAGAACCAGAACGGCCAGGGTTACGAAGATTCTTAGGCGCAGACTCTGCATGAAAACTCCCTATGATGCGAACATGTTGCAGCCGGACAAGGGGTGTGGACAAACACAAGCGCGGACCGGGCCACGCTGGTCGTGGTCCGGTCCGCACGGAAGTCCGGTTTGCTGGCTGTCAAGCCTACTTCTTGTTGTCTGCTGCGGAAACGCCGTCCTTGTCGGCGACGAAACCGCGCTTGATCACGACATTGACACCGGCGGCGATCTCGATGGTCAGGTTGTCGCCGTCGATATCGACGATGGTACCCAGGATGCCGCCGTTGGTCCACACCTTGTCGCCCTTCTTGAGTGAGTCGAGCATGGCCCTGTGCATCTTTTGCTTTTTCTGCTGCGGCCGGATGAGCAGGAAGTAGAAAATGGCGAACATGAGCACCAGCATCGGCAGCGGTCCGCCGAGGATGCCGCCGAGGCCGCCAGCCTCTCCGCCGCCTTGGGGCGGTGCCATTGCGTAGGCTATGGAATCGAAGAACATGGGTCCTCCCGGGAAGGGATAAGGGTTTTCACTGTCTCGAAGCGACTAGCAGGGAACGTAGAGGTTCCCGTAAGGCCGATGCGAGAACGGTCGAATTTTGACGAAGTTCTCGCTCATAATTTCCTTGCTGTCCAGCTTCAATTCCTTGGCGTAGTCCTCGACCAGGGCACCGATGACCTTCAGGTCTTCAGAGTCCACAGGTTGCGCTTGCAGGCCGGGTCCGAGCTGATGATCGGGCACCTCGCCTCGGACGTAGATCACGCCGCCGTGCATGCCAGTGCCCAGGCTTCGTCCGGCAACAGGCGCATCAGGCTTATCAGAAAACATCCCCAAGAGCAAAATAATTCCGCCAGCCATATATTCTCCGAGGAAGTCCCCTGCCTTGCCGCCGACCACGATCTTGGGCTGATGGTCGAGGTATGCCTTCATGTGGATGCCAACACGGTAGCCGACATCGCCTCTGATGAAGATTTCGCCCCCGCGCATGGCGTAGCCGATAACGTCTCCGGCGATACCTTCTATGACGATGCGTCCTCCGTCCATGGTGTTGCCCACGCCGTCCTGGGCGTTGTTACGCACCCGGATTTTCGGTCCGCGCATGAAGGCCGCCAAATCCTGACCCGGAACGCCATGAATGTCGAAGGTCAGGTCGCCTTCGAGCGCAGTGGCCAGGTAGCGCTGGCCGTTGCATTCCGTGATGACGAAATCCGTGACACCCTCGCGGACCAGGGCGCGGATTTCCTCATTGAATTGTTTGTAATAAGTACGGCCCGCCACCAGTGTTTTCTGCTGTCTTGTGGTCATGCTAGCCCTCCAAGTCCACGATAACGGGTTCGCCCGCCTTGGGCATCCAGACTCTGTCCAACTCGGGGCAGACATCGCGCACCGCCGATTCCTCGCTGGACATGAAGACCATGTCGTCTTTTTCCGCCACCAGCAGCGGCCGCAGCTTGATGCGGTCATTGAGGCCCATGAGCCGCGTATTGTCGGCCACGAGGATGGCAAAGGGGCCGTTGAGCATGGCCGGGCCGTAGGTGGCGCGTAGCGCGGTGTACAGTTCCCTGTCAGCCTCGTCCATGCGTTCTATCTCGTCCCAGAAAGGCGGGGCAAAGCATTTTGCAGCCATTTCCCAGGAGAGGCCGTGCTTGCGGATGAGCATGTCCAATTCGTAGGCCACCACCTCGGTATCGGTCATCATGGTGCACAGGTAGTCGTGCTCGCACAGGTAGCGGCGGTTGATGCCGTAGGAAGAGATCTCGCCGTTATGAACGATGGACCAATTGAGAATGGTAAAGGGGTGCGCCCCGCCCCACCAGCCGGGAGTGTTGGTGGGAAATCGATTATGGCCGGTCCAGATGTAGGCGCTGTATTCCTCCAGGCGGAAGAAGTCGGCGATGTCCTCGGGAAAGCCCACCCCCTTGAATGCACCCATGTTCTTGCCGCTTGAGACCACAAAGGCGCCGGGTACCGAGGTGTTGATCTTCATGACCACGGCCACCACATAGTCCTCCTCGGGCAGTTCGGAGAACTCGTTGACCGGCTTTTCCGGCACGGTGACGAAATAGCGGTTGAACTTGGGCGGCCGGGGGATGGAAAGCACCCGGCGGGTGGGAATGGGTTCGAAATGGTGCAGATCGAAATAGTTTCGCAGCAGTTTTTCGGACCCCTCGATGGCTGATTCGTCATCGCACATCATATGAAAGCAGTAGCTGTCGGCGTGGTCAGGATAGATGCCATAGGCAGCAAACCCACCGCCCAAACCGTTGCCCCGGTCATGCATGCAGGTCATGGCCGCGATGGGCATCTCGCCCGATATCAGGCCGCGCTTTTTGTGGATGACGCCGAATATGCCGCATCCGGATATATCTTTTTGAAAATCATGAAACCGTTCAGGCGCTTTCATTCTATTCTCCATGCGTCCCGGCAGGGACTAGCTGTCTTGATCGTGGTTCCCGGGGTTCCATGTCTCGCGGAAAAAATCATCGGGCCACATGAGCACATCCGGCTCGCCCGCCATGAGTTGTCTGCGCGACTCTTCGGGGATGGGCATCTGGAATTTGACAAAGGCCGTGTACATGCCCGCCATATCGATGTCGCCCACCAGCACGTAGCCCACAAGGTGGTCATCCTGAAACACGAGCTTGCGATAGCTCTTTTTCTTCTCGTCCAACACGGCGGATATCCGGTAGGAACCGTCGTCCTCGGGCGGGTTGACCGTGCCCACCGAGATGGTCGGCAGTCCGTAGAAACTGATGGAGTTCATGGCCAGGCTGCCCAGGAAACGGACAGTGTCACCAGCCATGTTCTTCCCGGCGCAGAATCCCTGGTTGTAGGCATTGGTCCAGATGGGAATGACCCGGTCGTCGCCGTAGAGCAGATCCCTGGCCTGGGCCACATCGCCCGCCGCATAAACGTCCGGGGCGCTGGTTCGCATGTGGTCGTCCACCCTGATGCCCCGGTCCACCTCGATGCCGGACGCCTTTGCCAGTCCATAGTCGGGCACCACGCCGATGGCGATGACCACCACGTCGGTCTGGAGAAAGTCTCCGTCGGTCAGATGGACGCCTTTGATGTTGCCCGCGCTGTCGCGCTGAATCTCCTTGGCCGAAACGCCGCAACGCACGTCCAGGCCCACTTCCGCCAGCCTGTTTCCGGCAAGGGATGCGGCGTTTTCGTCAAAGGCGAGGCTGAGGATGCGCGGCGAGAGTTCAAGGATTGTCACCTCCACGCCGCGGTCAAAGAGCGACTCGCCCGCCTTGAGACCGATGAGCCCGCCGCCGATGACCACGGCCCGCTTGATCTCGCGGGCCTTGGAGATGAGGGTCTGGGCATGGGAAAGATTGGTGAAGTTGTAGACATCCTTTCCATCGGCCCCTGGAATGGGCGGGGTGAACGGGATGCCGCCAGTGGCAACCAGCAGGTTCTCGTAGCCGATGCTCTCGCCCGAGTCGGTGGTCACTGTCCTGGCCTTGGTGTCGATGGCCGTGACCGTGGTGCCGAGTTTGAGGGTGACGTTACTCTTTTTGTAGAATTCCGCAGGTCTCAGCGAGAGCCTGTCAGGACCGATCTTGCCCGCAAGCAGATAAGAAATGAGCGGGCGGCCATAGGCCGGTGAATCCTCGGATCCGATGACCAGTATCTCGTTTTCGGCATCGACCTTGCGGATGCCCTCGATGGCCCCGATGGAGGCGATGCCGTTGCCTATGATGACGTATTTCATTTGTTGACCTCGTGGATTGCTGTCGTCGGGCTATCGTTCCTCGTACTTGAGCGCCGCATTGGGGCAGGCCTGGACGCAGGCCGGGCCTTCGGCCCTGCCCTCGCACAGGTCGCACTTGACGATCTTGTTCTCAATGGGATGTCTGCGGATGGCTCCATAGGGGCAGGCCATGAGACAGGACCAGCAGCCCACGCACTTATCGCGGTCGTACACGGTGCGGCCTGTCTCCGGGTCCTTGTGCAGTCCCCCCGAGATGCAGGCCGCCACGCAGGAGGGCTCGTCGCAATGACGGCAGCTGATGGCCACGCAGGTGTCCCCCTTCTCGAAGACCCGCTTGCAGGGAGACAGGCCGCTCGAGGTCCGCTCGTCGCGATAGGCGATGATCAGGTCCTGGCTGGTCGAGTGGGCGGTGATGCAGGCCAGCTCGCACAGGTGGCAGCCTATACAGTATTCCTTGTCCGGGTAGACTCTTTTCATGGCGTTCTCCGTCTAGCGCCCGGCGTGTTTGATGCCGAGGATGTCGAGTTCGGTGTCGGAGAGGCCCACTCCGCGCAGCTTGTCGCGGTTGCCGCGCAGGCTTTCTATGGAGTTGAGCCCCATGCCGCCGAGCATCTCCTCAATCTCGTGACCCCAGGCGCGAATCAGGTTGGTCAGCTTCTTGGCCGCGATGTCCGGGTTCTGGCGTTTGGAGAGTTTGGGATCGTTGGTGGCGATACCCCAGGGACACTTGCCCGTATAGCAGCGGCCGCAGATGGTGCAGCCCACGGCGATGAGGGTGGCGGTGCCGATGTAGACCGCGTCCGCGCCCAGGGCGATGGCCTTGACCACATCAGCCGAGCAGCGGATGCCGCCCGCAGCCACTATGGATGCCTGATTGCGGATGCCTTCATCGCGCAGCCGCTGGTCCACCTGGGCCAGAGCCAGCTCGATGGGGATGCCGACATTGTCTCGGATCATGGCCGGGGCTGCTCCTGTCCCGCCGCGCATGCCGTCGATGGTCACGATGTCCGCTCCCGCCCTGACGATACCCGAGGCGATGGCGGCCACGTTGTGCACGGCAGCGATCTTGACCGCCACCGGCACTTTGTATTCCGAGGCCTCCTTGAGGGCGAAAATAAGCTGGAGGAGATCCTCGATGGAATAGATGTCGTGGTGCGGGGCCGGAGAAATGGCGTCTGACCCGATGGGGACCATGCGCGTCTCAGACACCTTGTCATTGATCTTTTCGCCGGGCAAATGGCCGCCGATGCCGGGCTTGGCCCCCTGCCCCACCTTGATTTCGATGCCCGCCCCTGCCTTGAGGTAGTCGAGATGGACGCCGAAGCGCCCCGATGCCACCTGGACAATGGTGTTTTTGCCGTACTTGTAGAGGGACTTGTGCAGCCCGCCCTCGCCAGTGTTGTATACCACGCCGGTTTCCGTGGCGGCGCGGGCCATGGCCTGATGCAGATTGAAATTGATGGCCCCGAAGCTCATCGCCGCGAACATGATGGGCACTTCAAGCTTGATTTGCGGCGAGAGCTTCGTCTGCAGAGACACATTGCCGTTTTTGTCGTTTTTGACAGAGAGCTGCCTGGGCTTTGCCCCGAGGAAGGTCTTGAGCTCCATGGGCTCGCGCAACGGGTCGATAGACGGGTTGGTCACCTGGCTGGCGTCCAGAAGCATGCGGTCCCAATACACAGGGATGTCCACCGGGGAGCCCATGCCCGCCAGCAGTACGCCGCCCGTATCCGCCTGTTTGTAGATATTTTGTAAAAAGACCGGCCGCCAGAGTTTATTGGTTCTAAAATCCGAAGGCTTGTTGCGGATATTCAGTGCAGAAGTGGGACAGAGCGCCTCGCATCGATGGCAGCCAATACATTTGGTGTTGTCGTGAGCGACCTTCTGCCGGGCCTCGTCAAAGAAATGTGCCTGGTAGGAACATTGACGGACGCAGACCTTGCAGTTGATGCACAGGTCCGGGTCACGGTCAATGCAAAACTCATGGTAGTTTTTGTTGAGGGGTTGAAACAGCAAGGCGGGTATCCTCTTTGCGTTTGGTTGCCGAAAAAGTCATCGTTTGGACTAAATGACGGGGCCGCCGTTTCTCTGATTTCACAATTAGGGCAAACGCCACAATTGCAGGGGAGCAACAAAAGCACATGTAAGCCAAATCTGTCAAGAAAACTTTTATCCACCTAAAATCATAGGTTTTTATTTTGTCAAACCCGGCATAGACCAACGGCCGAAGTGGTTGCTTCGTTGTTCTCGGACTCGGTGCATACCCCTGACGATCTCAGGTTAACGAGGCATTCCGCCTCGGCTTGGTTGGTTTTTGCTACAAATTTGTCGTTGAAAGGTTTGCTTCACGGCGTCCTTCGTTCTCCCTGCACTCCACATAAAGCCTCGATGAACGACGAAGGCAATGATATTGTGTAAATCATCCGGGAACGACACTTGACTCCTTTTACTGTTTTGCGTAATGAGCATCGCATGAACTCTGACCACAACCGCTTTGGCTGCTTTTTCTTTTTTGGCTTCCGCTTTTTTAGAAGCGCCAGCGGTCTTGGGGTGTGCGAGTAGTCACTGAGTAAGGATTTACAGACACAACGAGGGCCGCGGGCATACAGCCGGCGGCCCTCGTTTTTTTGATTCCGCCGACTGGCCCGGGGCGAACACAACACGAGGAGAGAGCTGACATGATGATGGGACTAGGCAGCGCCGAGATCGCCCTGGCTTTCTGGCTGAGCATCGGTTCGGCGGCATTGTGCGTCGTGTACGGAATTGTGAACTGGAACAACAAGGGAGCGGAGCCGGGACGGGCTGCGTCTGAGGAGGATGCGTAGGTGGAAGGCAAGATATTCGGCATCCTTGTCTACCTTGTGGGCATCTTCTACCTCGGCTACAAGGCTTGGAAAGTCACCAGAAAACCCACTGACTACATGCTTGCCGGGCGGCAGATGAGCCCCTTTGTGCTGGCCATGTCTTACGGCGCAACCTTTGTCTCCACCTCGGCCATCATCGGGTTTGGGGGCGTGTCGGGCATGTTTGGCATGTCCATGCTCTGGCTTACTTTTTTGACTATTTTCGTGGGTGTTTTCGTTGCCATGATCGTTTTTGGCAAGCGCACCCGGCGTATGGGTCTGGCCCTCAATTGTCAGACCTTTCCCGAACTGCTGGGCAGGCGTTATCGCTCCAAGTTCATCCAGCAGTTCTCGGGGGTGCTCATTTTTTTGTTCATGCCCATCTATGCGGCGGCGGTGCTCATCGGCATCTGCCGCATGCTGGAAGTGGCCTTCCCCATGATCAGCTATGGCGCGTGGCTCCTTGTGGTCACCGCGCTGGTGGCCGTGTACGTGGTCACTGGCGGCCTCAAGGCGGTCATGTACACTGACGCTTTTCAAGGCAGCATCATGGCCGTGATGATGCTCTTCCTCGTCGTCACAACCTATGCTTTGCTTGGCGGGGTCGGCAACGCCCACCAGGCCCTGACCGACATGGCCGCCCTGGTGCCCGAAAAGCTCACGGCAGGCGGCATGAACGGTTGGACCCAGGGGCCGGATGTCAAGTCGCCTATCGGACTGACCATCTATACCACGCTGGTCTACGGCGTGGGCCTTGGCGTACTCGCCCAGCCTCAGTTGGCAGTCCGCTACATGACCGTGCCCTCGGACCGCGAACTCAACAGGGCCGTAGCCATCGGCGGCATCTTCATTCTTTTGCTGACCGGCGTGGCCTTTGTGGTCGGCGCCCTGTCCAACGTCGTTTTCCACGACAGGTTCGGCGAGATCGCCATAAACATGGCCGGCGGCAACTTCGACCGGATCATTCCCCTGTATATCGACCGGATCATGCCTGGATGGTTTTCAGGGCTGTTCCTGGTGGCCATGTTCGCGGCGGCCATGTCCACCATGAGCTCCCAGTACCATGTGAGCGGCACCTCCTTGGCCCGCGACTTCCTTGAGCAGCATGTGACCATCGGCAACGGAGGGTCGAGCATGAAGCTCAACCAGCTTGGCGTGACCGTCGCGGTCTTCGCCACCCTGATCTGGGCCTGGGTGTTGCCGGGCAACATCATCGCCAGGGCCACGGCTTTCTTCTTCGGCCTTTGCGCCGCCTCCTTCCTGCCCATATACCTGCTGGGACTCTACTGGAAAGGCATGACCAAGATTGCGGCCAAGGTCTCCATGGTCGGCGGCTTCGCGGTATCCATGTTCTGGCTGCTTTTTGTCCATCTCCAGGAGTCGGCGGCCATCGGCCTGTGCGAGGCGCTGACCGGCAAGCCCTCCCTGGCAGTGGTCGGAGAGCCCGGCACCTGGCTGTGGCTGATGCAATGGGTGGACCCCAACGTTGTCGCCCTGCCCGTGTCCATGGTGCTGGCCGTGGGCGTCAGTCTGGCTACCCGAAGCATGGAGCGAGAGCACCTCGACCTCTGCTGGGACGGCCTGTGTTGATGCGTTGACATTCTTCAGTCAACAGGAGCGCCGGAGCATGACAGCCCGGCGCTCCTGTTCGCTTCCGCAATTGACAGCCGCACGGAATCGGCCCAATAAACACCCCAGCAAATCACAAGGATCGGTTCGACGATATGAAAAAAATTGATGTCAATGTCGAGTTTCTGCACCCCGTGTGGGAGGAACACCGCCTCGCTTACGCCACAGAGCTCTCGGCAGGGCTTGATCTGCGGGCCTGCATTGACGGGGATGAACTGGAATTCGGCCCCGGAGAAAAAAAGACCGTGCCGGCCGGGCTGGCCATCGAAATTCGCGAGCCGGGTGTGGCCGGATACGTCTTTTCGCGGAGCGGACTCGGTACGCGTGAGGGCCTGACCGTCAGTCAGGGGGTCGGCGTTATCGACCCGGATTATCGGGGCGAGATCAAGGTCTCGCTGCTCAACACCTCGGGAGAAGTCCGACGAATCAGGCGCGGACAGCGCATTGCCCAGTTGGTGTTCATGCCCGTGTTTCAGGCCGTCGTCACTGCCGTCAGGGAACTGGGCGCTACGGATCGCGGGGCTGGAGGCTTCGGGTCCACCGGAAAACTCTAAATAGCCAGAACGAGAACCACAATGAACCATAATTTCGACGCTATGGTCAAACGGGAGCAATCCCTTCTTTGCAACACCTACGGCCGGTATCCCCTGGCCGTGTCACGGGCCAAGGGATGCAGGCTATACGATCTGGACGGCCGGGAATATCTCGATTTTCTTTCAGGCATTGCCGTGTGCAGCCTTGGACACAGCCGGGAAGATCTGGCCGATGTCATGGCCGAGCAGGCCCGCAAGCTGGTCCACGTCAGTAATCTTTTTTATCAGGAGCCGCAGCTTGATCTGGCCGAAAGGCTTCTGGCCACCTGCGCGGCGGGCAAGGTCTTCTTCTGCAATTCCGGAGCGGAAGCCAACGAGGGAGCCATCAAGCTCGCCCGCCGCTACATGCACCGGGTCAGAAACGAGGACCGGCACGAGATCATCACCCTCGAAAAGTCCTTTCATGGCCGCACCCTGTCCACCCTGACCGCCACCGGGCAGACCGGCCCCATCAAGGACGGCTACGATCCGTTGCCCCAGGGGTTTGTCACCGTGCCCTTTGGCAATATCAACGCCCTACGCGGGGCCATCGGTGCCAACACTGCGGCCATCATGATCGAAATGATCCAGGGAGAGGGAGGTGTGCGTCCCCTGCCCTCGGATTACGCGGCAGACATCGCGGCGCTGTGCCGCGAAAACGGTCTCCTGCTCATCGTGGACGAGGTCCAGACCGGCATGTGCCGGACGGGCCGCTTCTGGGCGCACCAACACTATGGGCTGATCCCGGACATCTTCACCTCCGCCAAGGCATTGGCCAACGGCCTGCCCATGGGGGCAGTGCTCTGCTCTGACGAAGTGGCCAAGGGGTTCACTCCCGGCTCCCACGCCACGACCTTTGGCGGGGGCGGAGTCGTCTCGGCTGTTGCCGCCCGTGTCGTGGAGATCATGGTCGGTGAGAAAATGGCCGAACGCGCCCTTGAGATGGGCGTCTATGCACGGACCCAGGCTGAGGGGCTCATGGTCAGGCATCCCGGCAAGATCGCCGGAACACGCGGCCTTGGCCTGCTCTTTGGCATCGAATTGTCCTGTGACGGCCCGGCGGTGTGGAAAGGGTTGCTTGAGCGCGGCATGGTCTGCAATCTGGCCCAGGGCAAGGTCCTGCGGCTGGTTCCGCCTCTGACCATCGAAAAGGATGACATCAAGGCATTCATGAACGCCTTGGATGAGGTGCTGGCCACGGTGGACCCGGCGGCCTGACCCATTGCTCCCCGGTCCGCCTTGACCCTGTCGGAACGAGGGGGTAGTGAAGGATGCAGGAGTCCGGCATGAGTAGCATCGACCCCATTGATCCCATGGGCGGATACGCGCCCCTGGCTGACGAGGAGCGTCAGGTCATGCTCTCGCCCGCCCAGCTCAAGCCGGAAACCACGATGCCCGACGAGCAGGCCCTGGCCCCGCTGGCCAGAGCCAGGGAGGAGAGCCGGGACCAGCAGACCACGGTGCAGGATTTTCAATATACGGGAAAAGGCGCGTTCATCGACAAGGTGTTTTAGATGACCGCAACATCGCAACGACAATCCGGCCGGGAACGAGCGTTCCCGGCCGTGTCATGTTTCACAGCCGGAGGCGTTTTCATGTCCACCCTTCTCAAGATCGAATTTACTATTTCCGAAGAGGAGGCCGACGAGGCCGGGGTCTTCATCGCCGCCAGGGTGCCCCACGGTTGGGAGGAAACACCGGATGGGGACGGCCGCCGCATCACCCTGTATCTTGAGGACCATCCTCTGGCCATGGAAATGGTCAAGGCCTTTGAGGCACGATTTCCCGGCTCGGGCGTTCGCTGGTCCGAACAGGAGTCCGAGAACTGGGCCATGGCCTGGAAGGATTTTTTCAATCCGGTCAATTGTGGCGGCACCTTCACCATCCTCCCTCCCTGGCTTGAGAACGGCAGCGAGAATGGCACCACTCACATCGTCATTGAGCCCAAGATGGCTTTTGGCACGGGCCACCACCCCACCACCTCGCTGTGTCTGACCACCATCGGCGAGCTTGCAGGGAGGAAAGCCATCGCACCGGGTGGAGCCTTCCTTGATCTCGGCACCGGCTCCGGCATCCTGGGCATCGGACTTGCCAAGCTCGGGCTCACCGGCATCGGCCTGGACACGGATCCCCAGGCCGTCGTCTGCGCCAGGGAGAACATCGAGGCCAACGGGGTGGGCTCGGCCATGTGCACGGCCGTAGGAAGCATTGATTGCCTGGACCCCGGCCTGCCCTTCGACATTGTGGTGGCCAACATTCTCTCCGGCCCACTCATCGAGATGGCGGGCGACATTCTGGCTCATGTGCGTCCTGGGGGCTGCCTTATCCTCTCGGGCATCCTGGCTGACAGGCAAAAGGATGCCGTGGCTGAAACCTACATGCGCCTTGGCATCGGCAAGCCTGCCATCGTCGTTGAAGGAGAATGGGCCTGCCTTGTCTGGGACCGGGTCGGAGGGCACCGACGGCCATGAACCGGGCCGCGATCATAAACGGCATGTACGAGGCCATGCACGCCGCACTCGGCCCGAGCCGATGGTGGCCGGGCGACACGCCGTTCGAGATCGCGGTGGGAGCCATTCTTACCCAGAATACCAACTGGGGAAACGTCGAAAAGGCCATCGCCAACCTCAAGGCCCGTGAGCTGCTCTCGGCCCGGGCCATGCTCGCCCTTGATCCGGCGGAACTGGCCGGGTTGATCCGACCGGCGGGCTACTACAATATCAAGACGGCCCGTTTGCGCAATTTTCTCTTTTTTCTCAAGGATGAGGCGGCGTTCGAGATTGAATCGCTCAAAGTTCATGTACTGGATGAACTTCGCGACAAGCTCCTCGCCGTCAGCGGTATCGGGCCGGAAACGGCAGATTCGATCCTTCTCTATGCCCTTGAAATGCCAACTTTTGTCGTGGATGCCTACACCCACCGTTTGATGCGTCGTCACGGGCTTGTTCACGATGAGATTGATTACCATGAATTACGCGCCCTTTTCATGGACGCCCTGCCCGAGGATGTGGCACTCTACAACGAATACCACGCCCTTATTGTCCGTACGGGCAAGGAGTGGTGCCGGAAGAAGACCGGACTGTGTGCGGCCTGCCCTCTGCAACCCTTTCTTGATATATGCCCATGACCAAATCCTTCCTGTCCGCCCTGCTCTGCCTCTGCCTCGTCTGGACTCCCGTTCAGGCCGAGGAGACCGGACAATCGCTGCACGAGAGCCTGCAACAGGAGCATCGCCGGGCCGATCAGCGCGAACAGGAGGTGCGCAAGCTCACGGAACAGGCGGGAAAACTGTCTACCAGCATCTCGGGCATTGAGCGCGAGATGGCCGACCTGCTCAAGCGGATTGCGGCCCAGGAGGCGGAGCTCAATTCCCTCCGGCAAGCCGAACGTGCAGCCCGCGAGGAGCATACTGTGCTTGAGAAGGAGAAGCAGCGGATTTCCCAGGAATTGGCCGGACTGGTCCGCTCGCTGTGGCCTGTGCATTTGCAGTCGGCGCGTTCGCGTTTCGAAGGGGTGGACAGTTGGGACGAGTTCGACCGTCGGAAAAACTGGCTGGCAGACATTTATGAAGCCACTCGGGCGCGTTTCGAAGAGGCCAGGATCAATGCGGAGCGTATCGCCGCGAATCTCGAGCGTCAGAGAACCCTTGAACAGGAGGCCGAGGCGCAACTGGCCCGGGTCAACCTGACCAAGGACCGGCTCCTTGACAGGCAGCACGCCCTGCGCCGCAACCTGCGAAGCGTCACCCGGCAACGCGAGGATGCCGAGGCCGAACTCACGGCTATTCTTTCATCCATCGAGAGTCTCAAATACCAGTTGCAATCCCAGAAAACCAAACGGTTCGACCTGTACAAGCGGACGCTCCCCTGGCCTGTGCGCGGCCGCCTCGTGGCCGACTACGCCCCAGGGGCGAACCCTCCGGTGCGCGGACTCGGTCTGGGAGCCCGGGAGGCTGAAACCGTGCGTTCCGTTTTCTGGGGAAAGGTGGTGCACAACGACACTCTGCGCGGATTCGGGCATGTGGTCATCGTCTACCACGGTCACGATTATTACAGTTTGTACGCATACTTGTCCGATACCCATGTGCTCAACGGTCAGGAGGTTGAAAAGGATGAGCCCCTGGGGGTGGTGGGCTACTACCCGGCAGCCGATGGGCCTGGACTGTATTTTGAATTGCGTTTTCATCAAAAACCAATTAACCCGAAAGTTTGGTTAACGTCGCCATAATGAATCATGCCAGACACGCGCTTGCGTTGCGTGTCCAGCGGGAGGCTTCATGCGCATATCGCTTTGGATTGTCACGTTTCTTCTTCTTTTTACCCTCACAGTGGCCCCAGGCCCGACCATGGCCGGCAAGGACGACCACTTCGAGGCGCTCAAGCGTTTTTCCCAGGTTCTCGACATGGTTGAGAGTTATTATGTCAAGCCGATCACCCGCAAGGAACTCATCGACAACTCCATAAAGGGTATGATTGAGCAGCTTGATCCGCATTCCGCCTTTCTCTCTCCCGAGGACTACAAGGAAATGCAGATGGATACCTCGGGCAAGTTCAGCGGCATCGGCATCGAAATCAGCCTGGAACAGGGGCGGCTGACCGTGGTTTCCCCCATTGAGGATACCCCGGCCTACAAGGCCGGTCTGCTCGCCGGAGACCTGATTCTCGAGATCGACGGCGAATCCACCCAGGACATGACCCTGCTGGACGCCGTCAAGCGCATCCGGGGCGACAAAGGCACTACCGTGACCTTGCTCATTTTGCACCGCGATTCCAACAAGCCTCAGGAAGTGGCCATAGTGCGCGGCACCATTCCCATCACCAGCGTCAAGACCCATTCGTTGGAGGATGGATATCTGTATTTGCGCCTGACCAAATTCCATGAATCCACGACCAGGAACATGCGAGACGAAATCGCGCAATTCAGCAAGGCGCACCCTCTCAAGGGCATCGTGCTCGACCTTCGCAACAACCCCGGCGGGCTGCTCGGCCAGGCGGTTTCCGTGGCCGACACCTTCCTTGATGACGGCTCCATCGTCTACATCCAGGGCAAGGATGAGGCCAGCCGCAAGGACTTCTTCGCCTCCAAGACTGCCGACGAGATCAAGGTACCGCTGGTGGTGCTCATCAACGCTGGCTCGGCCTCGGCCTCCGAGATCGTGGCTGGCGCGCTTCAGGATCACAGACGCGCCCTCATTGTTGGCGAGCGCTCCTTTGGAAAGGGGTCGGTCCAGACCATTATTCCCATGGCCGACGGCTCGGGCATCAAGCTGACCACTGCCCTCTACTATACCCCCGGCGGCCGTTCCATCCAGGCCATGGGCATTGAGCCTGATCTGAAGATTGCCTTCCTGGCCCCCCCCAAGGATGAGGAGCGGGCCATGCGCGAGCGTTTTACCGTCAGGGAGCAGGACTTGAGCCGTCACCTCGAGAACGGCGACAAGTCCAAGGACGGCTCGGCCATGGCCGAGAAGGAAGTCAAGGAAATGCTTGAGCGAGACAACCAGCTGCGCATGGCCCTGGAGCTGGTCAAGAGTCTGCCCAAGCTCAAGGAAATTCAGTAAAGGACGACACGTTTCCCGATGGACGAGCAATCCAGGGACGACACCGGAAAGCAAGGGCCCGGTTCGGACAGCCTTCTGAGAAAGCTGTACCGGCCCGGCCCACTTGTGTTGTTCTTTGTCCTTGGCGTTGTCGGTCTGCTGGCGCTGGGCTATTACATCCTGACCGACGACACCCCGCCGGACATCATGTCCACCCGGGTCGGAGCGATCCAGCCTACACCGCAGCCCAAGGTTTTCGAGGAAGACCCCGCTGGCGGCATGGAGGACAAGGTCCGACAGGCCGATCTGGCCATCATCGAGGCCATGCGGGCAAGCGGCATGAACATGTCCGGCCTGGATCTTCTGGATGTGGAGCTTCGCAAACTCGACGGGCGCCCCTACCACTATCAGGTTCTCCAGATTCCTCCATGCAAGGAGCGCCACGCCTTTCTCGATGCCTTGGGGCAACGCCTTCAAATGCGTGTGCCCGAGGCTCTGCTGGCCGAGGCCGGAGAGACCGAGGCGACCATCTCCATCAACGGCTTGGTTTCCCACCGCCTGCTTCTGGAGATTGTCCCGATGGCCCTGCCGCGCCCCAAGGCCAGCGGACCGTGCATGGCCATCGTCATCGACGACATCGGTGAGGACATCCGCGTTCTCAAGGGACTCCTCGGCTTGGATTTCCCCGTGACTCTGGCTGTGTGGCCAAACGCCAGCCAGACCAGGGAAGCGGTCCGGCTCATCAGGAGTTCGGGACATGACCTTATTGTTCATTTTCCCATGGAACCCATGGGTTATCCGGCATACGATCCTGGGAAGGACGCTCTTTTCACCACCATGTCCGAAGAGATGATCCGGCAGCGCATGACTGAGAATCTCGACCGCATTCCAGACGCCATCGGCGTCAACAACCACATGGGGTCCAAATTCACTGCCCACGCCCCGGGGATGCAGGTGGCTCTGGCCGAATTGAAACGGCGCGGACTCTTTTTCCTCGACAGCCTGACAACCCCAAAAAGCGTTGCCCGCGCAACGGCCCGCGAGATCGGGGTTCCCTTTTACGAACGCGACATCTTCCTGGACAATGTCAGGGACGTTTCTGCCATCACCCTGCAACTGCGCAAGGCGGAAAATGTGGCCCTCAAAAAAGGGTCGGCCATTGCCATCGGCCACCCCTATCCGGAAACTCTGGCCGCCCTCAGCCAATGGTCTGCCAGAAAAAATGTCCAGATCAGGCTGCTTCCCCTTTCCGAGCTTGCCGCCGAGTAATCCAATCGTCCAGTCTTCCAATCCTTAGCGATTTGACATCTCCCGGCTTTCGTTCAACTGGCGCTTCGTTTGCAACAGCCTGTAATGCAGTGCATATTGTCGAATGTACGCCTTGTGCGGCGATGTTCTGGAGATTCTGTAGACTTTATCCAGGAAATTCGATGTTGCCCGGCAGTCGCCTCTTGCCATCCAGCGAGGCCGTGTGTAACAGGAATATACAACGTAACCGACGATCTGCAGAAATCAGGCGATGAATCAGGCCCGTTTTTTGCTTGTCGTTTCACGATGTTCAAAATTCCGGCGTGGCCGGGAGCAAGCGGGCCGCCAAGCCGGTCGATGAAAGAGGCTTTTCCCAGATGAGTAAAATCCTCGAACAAGACGAAGTGGATGCCCTGCTCCGGGGCCTTTCCGGGGGGGATGTCGAGACTGAGACGGAGATACCGGAGGACGACTCCGGGGTTGTGTCCTTTGACCTGGCCAATCAGGACAGGATCATTCGGGGCCGCATGCCCGTCCTTGAGATCGTCAACGACCGCTTTGCCCGGCTGTGCACCAACGCATTGGCCAACACCATGCGCAAGCGGGTGGACATCAACCCGATTTCCATCGACATGTCCAAGTTTGGCGATTTCATGCGCTCCCTGCCCGTGCCCACTTCCATCTCCATCTTCAAAATGGACCCCCTGCGCGGCAACGCCCTGCTTGTGGTGGATTCCCGTCTTGTCTTCGCCCTGGTGGAGAACTTTTTCGGCGGCGCAGGCAGCCAGCCCAAGGTGGAGGGACGCGACTTCACGCCCATAGAGCAGGCCATTGTCGAGCGCGTGGTCAAGATCGCCCTGGCCAACATGGAGGAATCCTGGAAGCCTGTGCACGAAGTGCATGTGGAGATGATCCGCACCGAGGTCAATCCCCAGTTTGCTGCCATCGTGCCGCCGTCGGACGTGGTCATCGTGATCACTTTCGAGGTGGAGCTTGAGAACGCCATCGGTTCCCTCGTCGTCTGTCTGCCCTACGCCACCATGGAGCCCATCCGGTCCAAGCTGCACGCCTCCTTCCAGTCCGAGAGGCTTGAGGTGGACCATGTCTGGATCAACCGCTTCAAGGAGCGGCTTATGGAAACCCCGGTGGAGATGGTGGTGCGCATGGGACGCACGACCATCAGCGGCCGCCAGTTGCTCTATCTTCAGGAAGGCGACATCATCCTGCTCGACACCGACGAGGATGAACTGCTTGAGGCCGAAATCGAGGGTGTGCGCAAATTTCAGGGGTTGCCGGGCCGGGTCAAGGGCAACAAATCCTTCCGGGTGGTCAAGGAAGAGGAAATCCGCTTCTGATCAGACCCGCCGATGGCGATCAAGGGGCCGCTCACGCGGCCTTTTGATTCAGCACAGGGTGATACACCTTGACTTGACGTGGTTCCAGGGGCCACTATCCGTCAAAATTCCCTTTTGGAGGCCCCCATGACACGTCTTCTTCTGACCGTGGCCGCACTGTGTCTGCTGGCTGCCAACGCCTTGGCGGCCGGTTCGTACACGGTTTCAGTGACCCAGATCGTCGAGCATCCCGCCCTGGACGCCATGCGCCAGGGGGTTGCCGACCGCCTCAGGGATCGAGGGGCGGAAGTCGTCTTTAATGTCCACATCGCCCAGGGCAACATGGGCACCAACATCCAGATCGTCAATCAGATCAAGGGCGAAAAGCCTGACCTGGTGTTGGCTATCGCGACTCCCGGCGCACAGGCCGCAGCCCAGAAGATTCAGGACATACCCATCCTTTTTACCGGCGTGACCGACCCCGTTTCTGCCGGACTGGTCAAGGATTTGCAGAATTCCGGCGGCGGCAACGTCACCGGCATGTCCGATTTCAGCCCCATGGACCAGCATGTGGCCCTGATCCTCGAGATAGCGCCTTCGGCCAAGACCATCGGCGTCATCTACAACGCAGGCGAGCCCAACTCAGTGGTCCTGGTGGACAAGCTGACCGAAGAGGCCGCCAAGGCGGGCCTCGTCGTTCAGGGCGCGACTATCGCCAACTCCAGCGGCGTGTTTCAGGCGGTCAGGAGTCTTGTGGGCCGGGCCGACGTGATTTACATCCCCACCGACAACACTGCTGTCTCCGCCCTGGAGTCGGCCGTCAAGGTCTGCACCCAGACCCGATTGCCGCTTATCGCCGCGGATGTGGATTCCGTGGATCGCGGAGCCATCGCGGCCGTGGCCGTGGACTACTACAAAATGGGGCTTCAAACCGGCGACATGGCTTACAGGATTCTCGTCGAGGGCGTGGCCCCAGGCGACATGCCCGTGGAGTTTCTCGAAGATCTCAACCTGCACGTCAACACCAAGGCGGCCGCTGCCATGGGAGTGACTCTGCCCGAAGCCACCATCACCCGGGCCGCCAAGGTCGTCGAGTAGTCGCATTTGCGTATTTGACGCCAACAGTATACAAGGCGCGTTGTCCGCAACGCGCCTTGTTCGTTGTTCGGTTCACTTGGTCCGCTGGGGCGGGCCGCAGACCTTGGGATACCACATGACCAGCTATGCACTCCTCGGCGCCATCGAACAGGGATTCGCCTACGGCCTTATGGTGGTCGGCGTCTACCTGACCTTCCGGGTGCTCGATTTCCCGGACCTGACCGTGGACGGCAGTCTGCCGTTGGGGGCCTCGGTTTCGGCAGTGGCCATCACTGCCGGTCATCCCCCGGTCCTGGCCGTGCTCATGGCCTCTGGGGCCGGATTCATGGCAGGAGCCGTCACAGGCGTGCTCAACACCAAGTTCAGGATACTCCATCTGCTGGCATCCATCCTGACCATGATTGCGCTCTACTCCATCAACCTGCGCATCATGGGGCGGCCAAACATGACCCTGCTCGGCCAGGATACGGTGGTGGACTGGTTCGCCGCAGCAAGCGGGCTTATGCCGCATGTTTCCACGCCCCTGCTTTTCGGCCTTGTCTGCGTGGCCGCTCTGGCCGTGCTCGTCTGGTTCCTGCATACCGAGCTGGGTCTCGCCTTCCTGGCCACGGGCGACAACAAGCAGATGATCACCAGTCAGGGCGTGAACACCGACACCATCATCATTTTCGGCGTGGGCCTGTCAAACGCCCTGGTGGCCGCCTCGGGTGCCCTGGTGGCCCAGAATCAAGGCGCGGCTGACGTGAACATGGGGGTTGGGACCATTATCGCCGGGCTGGCCTCGGTCATCATCGGCGAGACCGTGTTCGGCCACAAGACCATCACCCGCGCCCTGATCGCCGCTCTGCTCGGCTCCATTCTCTACCGTGTGGCCATCGCCCTGGCCTTGGGGATGCGGCTTGGCGATTTCGCCATCACTCCGAGCGATCTGAACCTGATCACCGCGCTGCTGGTGGTCATCGCCCTGGTCATGCCCCAGATCAAGGCCAGAACGAAACGCATCATGGCCGGGAGGGTGAAATGATCCGCATTTCCGGCATCACCAAGGCGTTTCATAAAGGCGACGTTAATGAAATCAAGGCATTGAGCAACATCAGTCTGAAGATGGCCGAGGGCGATTTCATCACCGTCATCGGCTCCAACGGCGCGGGAAAATCGACCTTTCTCAACGCCCTGGCCGGATCGTTTCCCCTGGACGGAGGGCGCATCCTGCTGGGCGGAGATGATGTGACGGCTTGGCCCGAGCATCGGAGAGCCTCGCTCATTGGCCGGGTGTTTCAGGACCCACTGCTTGGCACCTGCGCAGGTGCGTCCATCGAGCAAAATCTGGCCATGGCGCTTAAACGCGGCCAGCGTCGGGGACTGGGCCTTGGCGTCAAGGCTGCCGACCGAGCTCTGTTTCGCGAGAAACTCGCCCTATTGGGCCTGGGGCTTGAAGACAGACTCAAGACCACCACCGGCCTGCTCTCCGGCGGGCAGCGCCAAGCCCTGACCATGCTCATGGCCACCCTGGTGCGCCCCCGTCTGCTGCTGCTCGACGAGCATACTGCCGCCCTGGACCCAAAGACAGGGGCCATGGTGCTCGACCTGACCGCAGAGATTGTCGAGTCGCAGAACCTTTCGGCCCTGATGGTCACCCACAACATGGCCCAGGCCATTAGCTTGGGCAACCGGCTGGTCATGTTTCATCGCGGCGAAATCGTGCTCGATATTGCCGGGGCGGAAAAACAAAATCTCAAGGTCGAGGATCTGCTTCGCCGTTTTTCCGAGTTGCGCGGAGGCGAGGGCGTTTCCGACCGCATGCTGCTCTGCTAGGCTGTATCGACAGCCCTTCGGAGCCACTGGCAAAAAACGACCGACACATGTACATTGCAAACCCAAGGGAGGCCCACATGGCTATCGAACAGACCTTTTCCATCATCAAACCCGACGCTGTCGAGCGCAACCTCATTGGCGACATCCTCAAGATGATCACCGACTCCGGCTTGCGCATCAAGGGGATGAAGATGATCCACATGGACCGCGCCAAGGCAGAGGGCTTCTACGCCGTGCACAGGGAGCGCCCCTTCTTCGGCGAGTTGGTGGACTACATGATCTCCGGCCCGGTGGTGGTCTCCTGCCTTGAAGGCGAGAACGCCATCGAGAAGTACCGCGCCCTGATGGGGGCCACCAACCCGGCTGACGCCGCGCCCGGTACCATCCGCGCCGCCTTTGGCCAGAACATCCAAAACAATGCCTGCCACGGTTCCGACGGTCCAGACACCGCCAGGACCGAGGTGGCCTACTTTTTCGACAAGGAAGAATTGGTGGGATAATGCCCAGTAAAATCGGGTTCATCGGTGTTGGCAACATGGGTTCGGCCATCATCCGGGGGCTGGCCTCCCGCGATGTGGTCCTGCACGGCGTGGACCACGACACGGCCCGGCTCAAGGCCATGGTCGAGGAGGTCGGTCTAATCGCTCACGCCTCTCCCCACAATCTGGTGCGCGAGTGCGACATCGTCATACTGGCCGTCAAGCCCCAGCACGCGGAACCCCTGGTCAAGGAGATCGCCACCGAGCTTGACGGCTCCAAGTGCCTCGTCTCCATCTGCGCGGGCATCACTCAGACCATGTTCAAGGACTGGACCGGGGGGCTGTGCCCGGTGGTGCGCGTCATGCCCAACACCCCAGCCTTGGTGGGCGAAGGTGTTTTTGCCGTCTGCCTGGACGACAATGACCTTTCGGATGCGATGCGCTCGGCCATTCCCGGTCTGTTCGAGGGCATCGGCCAAGTCCACGTCCTGCCCGAGAAGCTCTTCGACGCCTTTACCGGCGTTATCGGCTCCGGCCCGGCCTACGTCTTCTACTTCATGGAGGCCTTGGTGGAGTCTGCCGTCGCCCTCGGACTATCACGGCCACAGGCCACTCAGATGGTCAAGGGACTCTTCTCCGGCTCGGCCCGGCTGGCCGCTGAGAGTGACCTGTCCATCACCCAGCTTCGGGAGATGGTCACCTCGCCCGGCGGAACCACCATCCGCGCCCTGACCCACTTTGATCGCCAAGGCGTGCGCGGCTCCATCATCGACGGTGCCTTCGAGTCTTATCTGCGCAGCGTCGAGCTTGGCGAATAGCGCATCCAGCAAAATACAATGAAAGAGGGCTCCGCAAGGAGCCATCTTTCATTGTATTCACATTCCGCCTGCGTTCCGTTTGCTGTCGACCGTAATCAGAACGATCTTTTTTGCCTTCCCATTTCTTTTTGATTTTGAAATGTTATACGGAAAAATTTATTCTACGTCTTCTTCTGGCTGTGCCCTCCTCCCCCCTTTCGGCCTGGCATCGGCAATGAAGCAAATTATTTAATTATAATAGACGAAGTATAAAGTTCGTGTAACCAGAATTGAAAAAGGGGGAACCCGTGCACCTCAAATCAATAAAAACGAAAATAGTGTTAATGGCAGGCATCTGTTTGCTGCTGACCGTGTCAATCCTCGTCGGCATACAAATTCTGTCGCAGAGAAATTCCAATAATCGCATCTCGGAAGAAATCAAGGCACTCGTCAATAAACAAACACATCAGATGTTGCTCGCTGTCGCACAACGTGAGGCTGGATTCATCAAGTCAAAATTCGAAGAGAACATCGCCAGCGCCCGCACCATCGCCGACGCCTTCAAGGCCGTCCGGACAACAACAGACATCAGTCAAAAATTAGATTTAAGAACAACTTTCAGCAATATCCTCCTTACGGTGCTCGAAAACAACAGGGATTTCCTTGGCGCATACAGTGCATGGGAGCCAGACGCGCTTGATGGCGATGACAGGCTCCATGCGGGAAAAAGTGAGACAGGCCACGACGAGACCGGACGTTTTGTAACCTATTGGAACCGAGACGCAAGTGGGATGATAGACCGTCAGGCCCTGGTCGGCTACGAGGACGCATCCCCACACCCCAACGGAGTTCGCAAAGGTGGCTGGTATTTGACTCCACGCGAGAGGCTGCGGGAGAATGTACTTGATCCCTTCCCTTACATCGTTCAGGGCAAGGAGGAATGGCTCACCACGATGTCGGCACCCATCGTGGTGGATGGCAAGTTTCTCGGCGTCGGCGGTACGGATTTGCGTCTTGATTTTGTCCAGATGCTTTGCCAGGAAGTTGCGAGGTCGCTTTACGACGGCAATGCAAAGGCCATGGTCATCAGTAACCTTGGCATAGTTGTCGCCAACAGCGCCGATGCAAATTCCATTGGCCGCCCGCTTAAAGATCTTGGCCTGGGCGACTGGCAGAGCCTGATAGATAATACGCAGGCAGGAAAACCGATTGTTGATATTGATGAAGGCGCCAACCTGATCAAGGTCTTGGCCCCGATCGAGCTGGGGCGAACCGGAATGCCTTGGGCTATTTTGATAGAAACGAGCTGGTCAATAGTTTTCGCTGACGCGATTCAACTGGAAAACGATATGATCCAGACAACGCGTAGTGAAAGCATCATCAACATCATTATCGGCTGCGGACTGGCCCTGCTCGGTTGCGGCGCCATCTGGTTCCTGGCAGGAGGCATCGTCCTGCCAATTCGAA
This sequence comes from Pseudodesulfovibrio alkaliphilus, assembly GCF_009729555.1. NCBI lineage: Bacteria > Pseudomonadati > Thermodesulfobacteriota > Desulfovibrionia > Desulfovibrionales > Desulfovibrionaceae > Pseudodesulfovibrio > Pseudodesulfovibrio alkaliphilus. The sequence goes on along the minus strand of NZ_WODC01000007.1, from coordinate 124,501 downwards.
AAGCGGTCGCTTTTTCCGAGAAACTTGCCCAAGGCGACTTTATCGACAACTCAATAGACATAAACAACAAAGATGAAATCGGAGTTCTTGCCCGAACGCTAAAGGATATGGCGGACAGGCTCAAGGGTGTTGTCCTTGAGGTTCAACACGCATCGGAGAGCATCGCAGCAGGCAGCGGGGAGCTTTCGGCTTCGTCACAGACCGTCTCCCAGGGGGCCACAGAACAAGCCGCGTCCATTGAAGAGGTCACGGCTTCCATGGAAGAAATGACCGCCAACATCAGCCAGAATGCTGAAAACGCTCGCGAAACAGACCAGCTAGCACGTACGGCTGCCTCGGATGCTCACGAGAGTGGAAAAGCCGTGTCCCTGACCGTGAACTCCATGAAGAGTATTGCGGACAAGATTTCAATTGTTGAAGAAATAGCCCGGCAAACAAACCTGCTGGCACTCAATGCAGCCATTGAAGCGGCAAGAGCGGGTGAGCACGGTAAAGGGTTCGCCGTAGTGGCGGCCGAAGTTCGCAAACTCGCGGAGCGTAGCGGTCATGCCGCGGCCGAGATCAGTGAATTGTCGAGCAGCAGTGTCGCGGTCGCTGAAAAGGCGGGGGATATGCTTGAAAGGCTTGTGCCAGACATTGAACGGACCGCAACCCTTATCCAAAGCATAGCCGCAGCCAGCAAAGAACAAAATGCTGGTGCGACTCAGATCAATCATGCTATAAATCAGCTTGATTCCGTCATTCAGCAGAACGCATCTGCTTCCGAGGAAATGGCCTCTACCAGCGAAGAACTCTCCGGTCACGGTCAGCACCTTATGCACCTTATGGCCTTCTTCCGCGTGGACGATGGGCATGTCCAAAATAATAGGACAGTGCGTGTCAAATCCCAATCCGCCGCCCTGTCCCGGGGAAACACACCAAAAGTCGGCAAGCGGCCTGAAATACGAAACAGTATCTCCGGGGGCATCGGGCTCGACATGGGGTCTGACGGGGATTTTGAGCGTTTCTGATTCCATATCAACAGGACCATGAGTCCGTCGATTATCGAGAAAAGGGCTCCTGCGGAGCCCTCTTCTCTGTTGTAAATCCAGCATCCATCGCGTCGAGGATAACGGTTTGACTGCGTTGCAGCGCTTTTCCCTCTATGATCGGGCACCGCTTCGCCCGGACAGAAAAGGTGCTTACCAGACCCACCGTAGCGCTCCAAGCAGAGCGATGAAGAGCCACCCTGCCAGATGGCCTGTGGATTTGCACAGTCGGATGAGGGTGCGTACCATCTGCCTGTCCCACACGGCTCCAGCCGGGCCGAGCACGGGCTTGTCCTTAACTGCTCCGAAGTAGACCGCCCTGCCACCCATCTGGCCGCCCAGGAGCCATGCGGCAGCGGCCATGGGCCAGCCTGCGTTGGGGCTCTCCATCCTGCTCGCATCACGGGAAAGGTTGGCTTTGGCAGCGCCATGGGCCAGCCCGCGCCGCCAGCCCACGAAGATCATCAGCCAGGCCGTAATCCGAGCCGGAATCCAAGCCAGTATGTCGTCGGTTTTTGCTGCTGCACGGCCGAGGTCGCGGAAGCGCTCGGTGCGGTAGCCCCACATGGAATCCATGGTGCTGATCGTCTTGTATGCCCACAGACCGCCCGGTCCCAGCAGGACAAGGTAAAACATGGGCGCCACTAGGCCGTCGTTGAGGTTTTCGCTCACTGTTTCGGCCAGGGTGCGCCGCACCTCGTCGGGGCCAAGTTCCGAGGTGTCGCGGCTGACAAGCATGGAGAGGGCGGCTCGCGCTCCGGGCAGGTCGCCGGTATCGAGCAATGCGGCCACGCGGTATGCCTCACGCGCCAGACACCCCAGGGCCAGCCCGGCATAGGCCAGATAGACGGCGACGATTAGGCCCAAATACGGGATGGCCATCATGAATTCGGCCACGCCCCAGGCGGCCACGGGCAGCAGGAGTACTGCAGCCCAGCCCGCCACGGCCAGATCAATGCCCACGCGTCGTGCCGATGCCTCGTACAGGTCGAGTATCCGGCCGATGAGCCGGACCGGGTGCGGCAGACACTTGGGATCGCCAAACAGGGTGTCAAGAATCAGGGCAGCTGCGGGAACGATGAAGATGAAAAGGATTTCCATGGTTCTGGTCCCGTTGGGCTCGGTGTTTCGCGCTGGGCGCAAGGCCGCATGGAGCGGCGTAGACAAGGGGCCGGGAGCGTTGTCCGCACCCGGCCCCGAAGAGGACTAGTTCTCGAAGTAGGAACGAAGCAGAGCGCTGCGCACCGGATGGCGCAACTTTCTGAGGGCCTTGGCCTCAATCTGGCGGATGCGCTCGCGAGTGACGTTGAAGAGTTTGCCCACCTCTTCAAGGGTGTGGTCCGACTTCTCGCCGATGCCGAACCGCTTGCGCAGCACCTGCTCCTCGCGAGGAGTGAGGTCGGAAAGGACCGAGGCGATCTGCTCGCTCAGTTTGGTGGACACCACCTCTTCGGCGGGGGCAGTGGCCTTCTTGTCTTCAATGAAATCGCCCAGGCTCGAATCCTCTTCGTCTCCGATGGGAGTTTCAAGCGAGATGGGTTCCTTGGCGATCTTGAGCACCTTCTTGACCTTCTCCAGCGGATAATCCATGCGCTCGGCAATTTCCTCAGGCGAGGGATCGCGACCGAGTTCCTGCACCAGATAGCGCGAAGTACGGATAAGCTTGTTGATGGTCTCGATCATATGCACCGGAATACGAATGGTCCGGGCCTGATCCGCAATGGCCCTGGTGATGGCCTGACGAATCCACCATGTGGCGTAGGTGGAGAACTTGTAGCCGCGCTGGTACTCGAACTTGTCCACCGCCTTCATCAGCCCGATGTTTCCCTCCTGGATGAGATCCAGGAACTGGAGCCCTCGATTGGTGTATTTCTTGGCGATGGAGACGACAAGTCGCAAGTTGGCGCGAATAAGCTCCTGCTTGGCGCGCATAGCCGAGAGGTTGCCGCGCTTGATGCGCCACAGCACCTCCTCCAGGTCATGGACCGAGTGACAGCACTTGTCCTGCAGCCGGTGCATGATCTCCAGCTTACCCGCCAGCATCTCCTTGAAGGAAAAGAACTCTTCCACGGTAAGGCCCAGAGTGTCGGCCGCCTTCACCGGGTTGATGGCACGGTCATCCACCTGCCTGAAGAGAATCTCGATCTCCGCCTTGGTCTGGCCCACGGACAGGACATAGGCCGAGAGGTCGCGCTGGCAGTTGTGCATCTGGCGGACGTAGTCGTTGACCGTCTCAATGATCCGGTCGATGAGGGTCTTTTCCAGCTTGATGTCGCGCAGTCGATTGACCACCTCGTCCTTGTAGGAGAGAATATCCTTTTGTACGCCATAGACGCGCTTGTCGGTCTGGGCGCAGTAGTCGAGCTTCTCGTAAATCTTGCGTTTTTTCTTGTAGAGCTTCTTGACCTCGTCGAGCAGGAAGATGACGCGCTGGCGCTGATTCATCTCGTCCTCGCTGGGGTCGTCCTCCTCGATGGTCTTGACCACGTCCTTGAGCTTGACGCGGCCATCCTTGAGGTCTTCGCCGACAGAAATGAGCTCCTCGACGGCCACGGGCACCTCGACCAGGGAGTACAGGACTTCCATCTCGCCATTTTCGATCTTCTTGGCGATGACCACCTCGCCCTCGCGGTCGAGCAAGGGCACTGCCCCCATCTCGCGCAGATACATGCGTACCGGGTCGGTACTGCGCGAGGCGTAGTCTCCTGATTCGTCGTCCTTGTCGGTCAGTTCGAGTTCCTTGTCATCGGTTTCGAGCTTCTTGTCGTCTTCGTCGGAATCGACGAGGGCGATGCCCATCTGGTCAAAGATGGCGTGAATTTCCTCCAGCTGTTCCGGGGTGTTGTAGTCGGAAGGCAGGGCCTTGCTCAACTCCTCGTATGTCAGGAATCCCCGCTGTTTGCCTTCGGCAATCAGGGTCTTGATCTGCTGGATTTCCTTAATATTGCTCATCGTCCCTCCTGAGAGATTCTTCCAAGGCCCGAAAACACTCGTCTATCCGCTGCCTGTCGCCGCTGAGTTGCGCCTGATGCAGGGCCTCTTTGAGCTGTCGTCTGTTTTCTTTCTGCTGTGCAAACGCGATCTTATTACAGATATGTTCCCATTCGTCCAGCAGTTCACGTCCTGTGAGCGCGGATTTGCGAACTTCCTCGCGGCACCTGATATAGAAGCTCTTCTCCTGTTCGTTCAGCAGGCTCAGTGTCTGGCCGTGCTGCGTATTGACGAGCTTCTCCCAGAGCGCCCTGGCCCACCGGGTGGCGAGGATGCGTCCGAATCCCTTTTCCTCCAGCGCCGGGACATAGTCCGGGTATTGGATGGGAAATTTCAATAAATATTTGTCATCTTTGTCTTCCTTGCCTACGGCCGGAAGACCTTGTGTCGCCTGTGCCGGGCTTTCCTGCCGACGATGGGCTCCCCCGGCCCGAGGTGGGCCGGAAACACCTGCGTCGCGCCGAAAATCGGCCTCGGACAAGCCCAGCCCGCCCGCAATGCGCGGCAGATAGAATGCCCGCAGGGACGGCTCCTGCAAATCCGTCAAAAACCCCTTGGCCCAGGCCATTATTTCGCGCGGCGCAAAATCGCTTCGCAGGGTGTGCAGACAGAAGTCAAGGCCGTCCGGTGCCTGCGCCAGGCAGGACTCCAAGCCCTCGCCCCCCTTTGTCTGAAGCAGGCTGTCCACATCCTCGCCCTCTGGCATGAGCACCACCCGGCAGGCCACACCCTGCAGCAGGATCATCCGGCTGCTTTTCAGCGCGGCCTTTCGCCCCGCCCCATCGCCGTCGAAGACCAGGTCCACACGCGAGCAGAATCCGGCCAGCCTTTTGACCTGCTCGGGTGTCAGGGCCGTGCCCAGAACACCGCAGGAATCGGTATAGCCGAACTGATGGAGCGAGATGACATCCATGTATCCTTCGGTCAGCAGGGCCCGTTTGGTGCGGGTCATGGTGGACCGGGCAAGATTCAACCCGTACAGATGGTCGCCCTTCTTGTATATCGGTGTATCCGAGCTATTGAGATACTTGGGTTCACCATCTGTAATGATTCTGCCGCCAAAGGCAATGACCCGGCCCGACAAATTTTGAATGGGAAAGATGAGTCTGCCACGGAACCTGTCGTAAATATTTCCTTTATCGTTTTTTGACAAAAGCCCGGCATCAACAGCCTGTTCCGGTGTCCGTCCTTTGCCCTTGAGATGGTTCTCCAGGCCGTGCCAGTCCTCAGGGCTGTAGCCCAGGCCGAACTTGGCGATAATGTCCGGGGTCATGCCCCGATTTTGCAAATAATGTCTGGCCGTTTCGCCCGAGGCCATGGAAAGGTTACGCTGGAACCATGCGTTGGCCTCATCGTGCATGTCGAGAAACAGGTTTACGCGGGCCTTGCGTTCGGCTGCATGGGGGTCATGGGGCACATTGCCCAGATCCACTCCGGCTTCGGCAGCCAATTGTTCCAGGGCCTCGCGGAATTCGAGACCGTTGATGCGCGCATAAAAATCAAAGACATCGCCCGAGGCCTGACAGCCAAAGCAGTAGAAAAACCCTTCCTCGTCGTTGACCGACATGGAAGGCTTGGTCTCCTGGTGGAACGGACACGCGCCCATCCATCGCCCCGAGACGGGCTTGAGGTCCACATAGCGGCGTACGATGTCCGCGATGCTGATGCGGGCCTTGACGGCCTCCACAGCACTCCTGTCCATGTGCGCCTCCGCGCCGGTCGAAACCAGCTACTTGAGAGTTACTTCGGTCATGCCGTCACCGCCCCGCTCCTCGTTGGCCAAGGCGAAATCGGCCACAGCGGGGTAGTGTCGCAAATAGTCATGCACCTCGCGGCGCAGGGCTCCGGTGCCGCGACCATGAACGATCTCCATCCGGCCAGCCCCCTTGCGCAGGGCATCGTCCATTGCCCGTTCAAGCATACTCAGGGCCATGTCCGCCCTATTCCCACGGATGTCCACCTCGACCACCAGCTCGGACGGAGGGGCCGGAGTCGAAAGTCCGCTTCTGGGCGAGGCCGTCTCGGGCGCATCGGCCCTTGTCAGGTGCTCGGCCTTGACCCACATGGCCACTCCGCCGAAGTCCACCTTGGCCTGTTTCTTTCTGGCGTTTACCTCAAGGACGGTTCCGGACTTGTTCCAGGCCGGGTACGACACGGCCATACCCTCGGCAATGTCCGCAAATGCCAGGGTTCCACCAGTCTGCCCGGTCGCAGATCCCATAGAAGAGGTGGAACCATCCGGCCCCAACTCCTCCACCCGTTCGCGCACCTCGGCCAGTTTCTTGCGCGTCTCCTTGCGGCCCAGCTTGTCCGCCTGCCACTGCCTGACAATAGCCTGGGCCTGGGCCTGGATGTCTCTAAGAGCCTTGCCGCGCTCCTTCTCGAAACGCGCCTCGAGCTTGTCGCGCTTGTCTTCGAGTCTGCGCCGTTCCGCCTGCACGGCGTCCAGCTCCTGTTCGCGCCTGACTGCCATCTCGTTGAGCCGATCGAGCACCGCGCTGGTGTCCGAGCCATCAAGGAGAAGATAGCGTTCGGCGCGTTCCAGGATCGTCCGGGGCAGCCCGTGTTCGCGAGCCACGTCCAGGGCGATGGACGCACCCACCTGATCGTAGGCCAACCGGAAGAGCGGCCGCTTGGTGCCGGGATCGAAGAGTACGCTGGCCGCCCTCACTGAATCGGCCGCCATGGCGTAAGCCTTAAGGGCCGGAAAGTGCGTGGCGATGATCGAGGTGGTCCCGCGTTCCACCAGGCTGTCCACCACCCCCTGGGCCAAGGCTGCTCCCTGGGTTGGGTCCGTGCCTGCACCGAACTCGTCGAGGATGAAGAGCGTCCTGTCGCCTACCATATCCCAAACCCGCCGCAGATACTTGATCTGCGCGGTGAAGGTGGAGACATTCTCCTCCAGGCTCTGCTCGTCGCCCATGATGACGAAAATATCCGTCCAAAGGGGCAGTACGCTCCCCTCGGCAGCGGGCACCGGCAGTCCTGCGAAGGTCATCAGGGCAACAAGGCCGAGAGTCTTGAGGCAGACCGTTTTACCGCCCGCGTTACCACCGCTGATGATCAGCGCCTTCTGGCCGTCGAGCAGTTCTATATCCACTGGCTGGACACCGCCCTCGGCGAGAGCCAGCAGCGGATGGCGGGCCCGCAGAAGTTTTGGCCTCCCTTCCGGAATGGCCTCAATGGCCCGGCCGTCAAAGGCGCGTCCCAGGGCCACCTTGGCCATGAGTACGTCAAGAGCGACCAGACCGTCATAGGCGCCGCGCACCCCCTCCTGCTCCTGGCGGACCAGCTCCGTGAGGAATTTGAGTATCTTGTACTCCTCCTCGCGCTCTTCCCGCTTGAGTTCCTGAAGGCGATTGTTGGTTTCCACCAGAAACATAGGCTCAAAGTAGCAGGTCTCTCCGGTCTGGGAATAGTCGTGGATGATGCCCTTGATCTTGTTTTTGAAATTTGCCTTAAGCGGCAGCACATAACGGTCGGACGAGATGGTCATGAACTCGTCCTGAAGCGCCTGCCCCAGGTTCTCGGCCAGGACGAAGTCCTTCACCCGTTTAGTGCAGCGCTGATGGATGGCCCGGATCTCCTGGCGCACGGCAAGCAATTCCGGCGAACTGGCGTCGCGAATATTGCCATCGGCGTCCAGACAGCGGCCGATGCCTGAAACAGTTCGTGCGGGCCAGGGATAGTCGTAAAGAGTCCGGTTCAGGTTGTGCCAGTCCCGATCAGCGAATCGTTCCAGGGATTCGCGGGCCTCACGGGCAACATCAAGCACCTGCTTGAGGGCGAAGAGCGCATCCTGGTCCAAGGCCGAGCCAGCTCCCTCAAGGTAGGCAAACAACCCGTCGAGTTCGGGGAAGGGACGCAAGGCAAAGGAGGATTCCCCGCACCAGGCCGCTGCCTGTTCCATGAGCACGAGGGCTTCCGTTATCCTGTCGATATCCTTGAATGGTTGAATACTCAGGCATGCGGAAGCCCCGGCGCCGGACACGGCAAACCGGGACAACGCCCCGAGAATTTTCGGGAACTCCAATACCTGAAACGATCTGGACTCCATGCGAGCCGTCTGTGTGGTTGGAAATTTAGGCAGAAAGCCTGGAACGGACCAGGGCGCTGGCTTTCTTGCCGTCCACCTGTCCTTTGTGGGTGCCAAGCAGTGTCTGCATGACCCGCCCCATGTCCTGAATGCCGGTGGCGCCGACCTCGACCACAGCCCTGTCAATGGCGGCTGCAAGTTCGTCGTCGCCGAGAGGGGTTGGCAGATAGGTCTCCAACTCGGCTAGCTCCTGAGCCTCGACCCCGGCGAGATCGTCCCGTCCGGCCTTGGTGAACTGATCGAAGGAATCCTTGCGCTGTTTGACCTGTCTGGCGATGAGCTCGAGAATGTCGTCGTCCGTAAGCTCCGCCCCCCTGCCCTCGGCCATGCGCGTTTTTATGGCCGTCTTGAGATGCCTCAAGACGGCCACTTTCACCGTCGCTTTGGCCTTGTAGGCCTCAATATAGTCCTGATCAAGCTTCTTGAGCAGACTCATGACTACATGCCGCGCACTTTGCGCATTTTTTTGGCGAGCCGCTTTTTGGCGGCAGCCTTTTTCTTCTTTTTCTGAACGCTGGGCTTCTCGTAGTGCTGCCGCTTCTTCAGCTCGGAAAGGATTCCGGCCTTCTCGACCTGCTTCTTGAAACGACGCAGAGAGATGTCGAAGTTGTCACTATCGTCTAAATATACGCCGGGCAATGAAAATCACCTCCTCGGTGAACCGCCCGCTTCACGGCGGGCTGGCGAAATCAAAAAAAATACATACACCCATGCGTGGAGGATTGCAACCCGAAAAAACGAGGGTCGCTAGAATCCCCAGCCGGGAAAATTGGCAGCCTGCCGGAATGGACTTCCGACAGGCTGCTTCAAAAACTATCCTGCTTAGTGCTGTGCCTTCTTGGCGTCACACCAGGATTTGACGATCGTGTAGGTCAGCCCGATGCCAATGACGCCCAGAACGATGTAAAGGACGCCAAAGAAGATGAAATGATCGGGCATCCACCAGGGAAGATCTTGTGGAAGCGGACTGTGAACGGTTTCACCGTGGATCATCATGAGGGATTTCCTCCAGGTTACTTAATGGCATCCTTGAGGAGCTTGCCGGGACGGAACTTGACCACCTTGGTGGCGGGAATCTTGATTTCCTTGCCGGTGCGGGGATTGCGACCCACGCGAGCCTTGCGCTCCTCGACCACGAAGGTGCCGAAGCCGGTCAGAGTGAGCTTGCCTTCGCTCACAAGAGTCCCCTCGACGCTCTCAAGGAAAGCGTTCAGGGCGCGTTCGGCATTCGCTTTGGTCAGATTGGCCTTCTCAGCAATTTTGACAACCAACTCAGCCTTTGTCATCAGTCCTTCCTCCTCACTAAAAATTACCAGACTATGGGTGTGAGTGCGGCGGGCCTAGCAAGCCTCCCGCACTTTGAATCCGTAGCAACTCATTAGATGGCCTTTAAATGAACTTTCCAGCCGTGTCCAGCCCGTTGGCTCCAAATTCAGAAAAAAACGAAGCCAGTTGGTGCTTCCGGGGGATTTTGACCACCCAGGGCCAGCAAGAGCTTTTTTCCCCGCCCAGTGCTTTGGTCCAAGAACCACAAGGGTTGACGCTATTTTTGCCTGACAAGGATCGAAAGTTCACGAAATTGTCCGGGAGTCAGGGTTTCCGGCCGAGCTGCAGGAGAGAGGGTTCGCTCCTTGAACCATGCGTCGATCTCCTGATTCCACAGTGGCTTGAGAATTGTCGAGAGTTGTTTGCGCCGCATCTGGAAAAGCATTTTGATGAGCCGGGCCAAGGCCTCTGGGTCCGCCGGTCGCGACTCTGTCGGCATTGGCGTGAAGCTCACCACGGCAGAGTCCACCTTGGGCCTTGGGCGAAACACCGTGGGCGGAACCTTGAAGAGATAGCGGGTATCAGCGAAATTGCGCACCCAGGCCGTCAGGCCTCCGTATGCCTTGCCGCCGGGCTCGGCGGTAAGACGCAGCGCCACCTCGTGCTGAACCATGAACACGCCGCGCTGCATGGTCCGTGTCCTGGAAACGATGTCCCAAATGAGCTTTGAGGCGACATTATACGGAAGATTGCCAACGATCTTGCACGGGCCGCCGGCGTCAAGGGATTCCCAGGGAAAGTCCAGGGCGTCGGCCCTAATCATCTCTATGCGCGGGTGCAGTGCCGCAAGCCTGTCAGCCAGGGCGTTGTCAAGCTCAATGGTCATAAGTCTGGCCGCACCGGAATCGGCCAACAAGCCGGTCAACGCCCCCTGGCCCGGACCTATTTCAATGATGGTGTCTCCTGGACCGGGGGCAATGGCCTCCACAATACGCCGACAGACGTTGCCGTCCATGAGGAAATTCTGGCCAAGGCTCTTCTTGGCCCTGTGGCGGTAGGTGTCTTCACTCATATCCCCCCCCTCCCTCAGGGTCACAGACACCTAGCCCATGCCGGGAAGCATGGCAATCACATTGACACGAAGCGCGTATCGAACGTATGAATCGGCGGTATTTACTCATGGAGGAAGCATGAATCTACGCGAATTTGTCCGAGATATTCCTGACTATCCCAAGAAAGGCATCGTTTTTTTTGACATCACCCCAATCCTGAGCGATCCCCATGCGTTCCGTCATGCCGTGGACTGTCTCGCCGAAAAGTTCAAGGACAGCGGGGCCACCAAGATCGTGGCCGCCGAGGCGCGTGGCTTCATCTTCGGGGCTCCTCTTGCCTACAAGATGGGCATTGGCTTCGTGCCGGTGCGCAAGCCGGGCAAATTGCCCCACAAGAGCCGCTGCGTCACCTATGATCTCGAATATGGCACCGACACCCTGTGCATGCACGAGGATGCCATCGCCCCGGACGAAAAGATCCTGATCATCGACGACCTGCTGGCCACGGGCGGCACGGCCGAAGGTATGCTCAGGCTGGTTCGCGAGGCGGGGGGCGACATTGTGGGCTGTGGTTTCGTCATCCAGCTCGGGTTTCTGGACGGCCCCCGCAAAATGAAGGACTCCGGGCAGGAGCACTGCTTTCTGCTGGAACTGGACTAGGTGATTGACATGATAGGAATCATAGGCGGCAGCGGCCTCGACAACCCTGACATCCTCCATCACGCCTGTGACGTGGAGGTGACGACCCGTTTTGGCAAACCCTCTGCCCCGCTGCGCCGGGGCACCATCGCCGGGCGCGATGTGGTTCTGTTGGCCCGTCATGGCCGCGAACACACCATCCCCCCCACCCACGTCAACTACCGGGCCAACATCAGCGCCCTCAAGGACGCCGGGTGCAAGGCCATCATCGCCACCACGGCCTGCGGCTCCCTACGCCAGGAGATCGGCCGGGGGCATTTGGTCATCCTTGACCAATTCATCGACTTCACCCGGCTGCGCCACGTCTCGTTTCATGAGACATTCGACCCGCACGACCCGGCGCATACAGGCATGGCAGACCCATTTGACGCCACGTTGCGTGCAAGGCTTATCGAGACCTGTCGGCGGCTTGGCATCGTCCACCACGAGGCCGGTACCGTAATCACCATTGAGGGGTCGCGGTTTTCCACCCGTGCGGAGTCGAACATGTTTCGCATGTGGGGGGCGGATGTCGTCAACATGAGTGTCGCGCCCGAGTGTATCCTGGCCAACGAGGCAGGCCTCCCCTATGCCTCGGTGGCCATGAGTACCGACTATGATTGCTGGAAGACCGACGAGCCCCCGGTCACCTGGGATAACATCATTGAAGTCTTCCGCGGCAACGTGGAAACCGTCACCTCGGTCCTGGTGGAAACCATCGCGGCCATGGACTGATCGTTTGGTCCCGTCAGGACTCGAAAACGAAAAAGAATGGCAAAAAACTTGACAACACCCACTTCGGGTGCATATCGAATGCTGCTCTTGCACCAACACAACATTTGTATGCCACCGGCATATTCCAAGCCGCATCACAAATAGGAGGAAGCCACATCATGGCCAAGAAGAACCCGATTTCCCTGGAAGGCGCCGTCATGACCGACGCCGGTTTGAACTACAAGGGCGTCATCATGGAGCCCGTCGTCGAGAAATGCGAGGGCTGTGAGCGCGTTGTTTCCTATGAAAACAGCACCTACTGCCCCACCTACGCCAAGCCCTCCGCCAAGTGGGCCAAAGGTTCCTGCAATTTTGCCACCCATACCCGCAACGAGGCGGACAAGGCAGGCAAAACCAAGGTCAACCCGCTCAAGGCATCCAAGCGCGCCGCCCGCGGCCGCTAGGCGAAAGCCGGTATTCGTCAGGGCGGGGCTTGTCCCCGCCTTTTTTGTTTGCGCGGGTTTCCAGGCAGGCGTGGCCTGGGCCTTCTCTTTTCACATGTCGACCACGGAGGATTCATGGACTCCCTCTTCGCAACCCTTGACGGGCACATTGAAACCGTGTGTGAACTCCAGCGTCGTTTGACCGCCATCCCGGCCCTGGGGCCTAGGAACGGCGGCGACGGCGAAAAGGAAAAGGCCGAATTCCTCATGGACTACATGAAGTCCATGAGCATCAGGGACATCCGCGAGTTCCGCGCCCCGGATGACGAGGTGTCCTGCGGCTACCGGCCAAGCGTGGCCGCCGTCATTCCTGGCAGGGATACCTCGCGCACCCTCTGGGTCATCTCTCACACGGACATCGTTCCCCCGGGAGATCTCGCCCTCTGGAAAACCGATCCCTACGTGCTTGAACGCGACGGCGACATTCTCATAGGTCGCGGCGTGGAGGATAACCAGCAGGGCATCGTCTCCTCCCTCATTGCAGCCCATGCGCTGCTTGATCTGGGCGTAACGCCTGAGATCAACTTCGGCATGCTCTTCGTCGCAGACGAGGAGACCGGGAGCGTCAAGGGACTCGATTATCTGGTGCGCGAGCATGCCGACCTGTTCTCCCAGAGCGATCTCTTTCTTGTGCCCGACTTCGGCGAGCCGGATTCGGGCATGATCGAAGTGGCCGAGAAGTCCATGTTCTGGCTCAAGATCATCGTCGAGGGCAGACAGTGCCACGCCTCTACCCCGGCCCAGGGCATCAATACCCTGGTGGCCGCTTCGGACTTCATCCTGCGCATCAAGGAGCTTGAACGTATCTACGACGCGGAAGACCCCATCTACGATCCGCCCCGCTCCACCTTCCAGCCAACCAAGAAAGAGGCCAACGTGGAAAACGTCAACACCATTCCGGGTCGCGATGTCTTTCATGTGGACTCGCGTGTGCTGCCGATTTACGACTTGGACGATGTGCTCGAAACCATCAAGGAGTTCGGTCGCGAGGTGGAAAACGCCCACGGTGTGACCGTTTCCTACGAACGGACCATGTACGAGCAGGCCGCCCCGTCCACCCCGGTGGACAGCGAGATTGTCCGACGGACTCTGGCCAGTGTCAAAAAGGTCTACGGCAACGTCCCGCGTCTGGTCGGCGTTGGCGGCGGCACGGTGGCCGCATTCCTGCGCCGCCGGGGGCATCACGCCGTGGTCTGGGCAACCCTGAACCACAACGCACATCAACCCAACGAATGGTCCTCCATCAAGAACACCATCGGTGATGCCAAGGTCATCGTGGACATGCTCCTTGCCAGGGAATAAGCCTGATTCCATGCAGCCAAAAGAGCGGATACCGGACATCTTCGACCTTGTGGTCGTGGGCGCGGGCCATGCCGGATGCGAGGCCGCCATGGCCGCTTCCCGCCTTGGCCTGTCCACTCTGCTTTTGACCATCAATCTCGACCGGATAGGGCACCTCTCCTGCAACCCGGCCATCGGTGGCTTGGCCAAGGGGCACATGGTCAAGGAGATCGACGCCTTGGGAGGCATGATGGGTCTGTGGGCTGATGCGGCGGGCATTCAGTTCCGCATCCTCAATACCCGCAAGGGGCCTGCGGTGCGCTCCACCCGGGCACAGATAGACCGGGCCGAGTACATGCGCGTGGTACAACGGTCCATCTTCGCTCAGGAGAGGCTCTGGGTGTTTCAGGACACTGCCGAGGCCGTGCTGGTGGATAGCGGCAGAGCGTGTGGCGTACGCACGCATCTTGGGGAATTGTTTCGCGCCCGCTCGGTGCTCTTGACCACCGGCACCTTCCTCCGCGGCCTGATCCATGTCGGACTCGAGCATTTCAGCGGGGGCCGCATGGGCGACCCTGCATCCGGTCCGCTTTCGGACAATCTGCGTTCCATCGGCCTCGAACTCGGTCGCCTCAAAACCGGCACCACCCCGAGACTGCTCAGGGCGTCAGTGGATTTCGAAAGCATGGAAATCCAGCCGGGCGACGACCCGCCAAAACCATTCAGCTTCCGAAATACCAGCGTACCGCTGCCCCAGATCGCGTGTCATCTGACATATACAAACCCCGAGGCCCATGAAGCCATACGCTCCGGTTTTGATCGGTCGCCCATGTTCACCGGGGTCATTGAAGGTACAGGTGCCCGCTACTGCCCGTCCATAGAGGACAAGGTCGCCCGATTTCCCGAGAAGGACCGCCACCAGATATTCATTGAGCCGGAAGGACTCGACCATCCCGAGGTGTACCCAAGCGGCATACCCACCAGCCTGCCCCTGGATATCCAGAAGCGGATGATCGCGGCCATCGCCGGTTTGGAGAAGGCCCAGATCGTCCGTCCGGGGTATGCCATTGAATACGACTACGCACCGCCCACGCAGCTCACACCGACCCTGGAAACAAAAATATTGCCGGGCCTTTACCTGGCCGGGCAGATCAACGGCACCTCGGGTTACGAAGAGGCTGCGGCCCAAGGATTGTGGGCCGCCCTCAATGTTGCCTGTCGGGCAAAGGGCTGCGAACCGTTCCTGCTTCGGCGCGACCAGGCATACATGGCCGTGCTGGTGGACGACCTGGTGACACGGGGCACTCTGGAACCTTACCGCATGTTCACCTCGCGCGCCGAACATCGGCTGCTGCTTCGCGAAGGCAACGCAGATGAACGCCTGACCCCGCTGGGACGGGAGCTGGGACTGGTGGACGACGACCACTGGCAGTTGTTCACGACAAAGCGGGACAAGCTGCACATCGTGCTCGACGCCTTGCGCACCATACGAGTGCGGCCCGATGCGGACAGCCGTTCGATCATGGAGCGCATCGGTGCGGCCGTGCCGGGCAAGGCCGTGGAGCTGGCTGCCCTGCTGCGCCAGCCCCAGGTGCATATCCAAAGCCTGACGCCATTTTTCCCGGCCCTGGCCGACATGGATGACGAGATCCTGACCGAGGCCGAGACGCGCATCCGCTACGAGGGGTATCTCGTCAGGCAGGAGGAATTGGTGGCCCGTTCCAGGCTGCTTGAGGATGTTGCCCTGCCTGTCGACATTGACTATTCCGCCGTGGCTGGCCTGACCCGGGAGGTGGTGGAAAAGCTGACCGCGATCCGCCCGCTCACACTGGGGCAGGCGGGCCGAATCTCCGGTGTCACTCCTGCGGCCCTGGCCTGTCTCGAAATCGCCCTTAAAAAACACGGCCTCCTGTAACGGCACATACGCCTGCAAGTATTGACACGGGCCAGATCACGGACTAATTCTTGATTTTGTAATCATTCCCGCGTTCAGGGATTCATCCCGCCACCGGGGCAACCGCAACATTTTTCAAGGAGTCTGGTCTTGGACGAAGGGTCTGACAGTCGATTATCCAACATTTTCAAAAAAATTTTCGGCTCCAACGGGCAACAGCTCGAAGAACACATCCTTGATGCCAAAGCCGAAGGCGAGCTTGAGAGCGATGAAGTCTCCATGCTCTTGAACATTCTGGATTTCGACGAGAAATCTGTCTCTGAAATCATGGTCCCGCGCACGGATATGGCCTGTGCCGACGCCACCAGCACGGTCGGCGACATCGCCGACATCATCATCAATCAGGGCGCCCATTCCCGGATACCCATCTATAAGGACACCCGGGACCACATCCTCGGCGTCGTGCATGCCAAGGATCTGCTCAAGCCGTTGCTCAAGGGACGTACCGACATGCCCGTGACCAGCCTGATGCGTCCGCCCTTCTTCATCCCCGAAGAGATGCGCCTGGATCAGGTGCTTGCCACCTTTAAGCGCGAAAAGCTGCATATGGCCATTGTTCAGGATGAATACGGCGGCACCTCGGGCATGGTCACCATGGAAGACGTTCTGGAGGAGATTGTGGGCGAGATCGCCGACGAGTATGACCAGGAACGGCCCGATGAGGTGCTGGAGGTTGAACCCGGCGTGTTTGTCGTGTCCGGGCGCACCCTGCTTGACGAGGTCAGCGAGAAATGCGCCCTGCCCCTGGAAAGCCTGGAGGTGGACTCCATCGGCGGGTTCCTCGCCGCCATGGCCGGTCGCATTCCGCATGAGGGCGAGATATTCACCATTGACGACAGGAAGTTCACCATCATCAGGGCCGACGACAGGCAAATCTGGTCCATCCGCATTGAGCCAATGGAAGGCTGACGTGCCAAGCCTCGTCCTGCTCGCCACGCTGGGGGCCTGGCTCGGATTCGCCAATCCCCTGCTGCATCTGCCCCCGGCGATCCTGGCCTTTCCGTTGGGGCTTGCCTGGATCGGCCTGCGAGCCACCTCCGGGCGCCGCGCCTTTAAAACCGGCTGGCTGGCCGGAACCCTGGCCGCCACGGGCTGCTTTTATTGGATGGTCATTCCGGTCCAGATATACGGCGGCTTGCCCTGGTACATTGCCCTGCCCTGCCCGGCGCTGTTGGCAGCGGTCATGGCAGTGTATTACGGCCTGTTCTCGCTGGCCATGCACCACGCCGGGCGGTTCGTGAACGGCATCCCCCTGTGCCTGATGGCCGGGCTCACCTGGGCATCCCTTGAAATGCTTTCAGGAGTGGTTCTCTCCGGGTTTCCCTGGATGAACCTCGCAGCGGCCTTGGCTCCATGGCCCTTTGCCATTCAGGGGGCGGCCATTGTCGGTGCCTACGGGCTCTCCGGTTTGCTGGCCGCTCTGGCCGTGGCCTGGCTTTTATGCTCCACCTATCGTTCCGCCCTGATTCTGGCAGTAGGGCTCACTCTGGGGTTGACTGGCTTCGGTCTGCACAGAGTGACCACTCATGAGGCCGGAACAGCGGAGTTCATGGTCTCCATGGTCCAGGGCAACGTGGATCAAAGCCATAAATGGGAGCCTGATCTGCAGATGGAGACCATCGAGCAGTATGCGGCCCTGACCCGTCAAACCATTGATAATGACGCCCCAGCCCTGGTGGTCTGGCCTGAAACGGCCATGCCCTTCTATCTTCAGGAGCCCGGCCCCTTGAGCGACGCGGTGCACTCCCTGGTCCGCGAGACGCGCACCCCGATTGTCACCGGCTCTCCAGCCTACCGCGTTACCGACATGGCACGCGGCAGCTATGTCCTCTACAACCGCGCTTGGCTGGTGGACGACGCCGGCCGTCTCCTCGGCTCCTACGACAAGGAGCACCTTGTGCCCTTTGGGGAATACATGCCTCTCAAGGAATGGATGCCGTTTGAAAAACTGGTCCAGGCCGTGGGGGACTTTGTTCCGGGCGCCGAAAATCGCCCCCTGAGGGTGGACACCGTTGCCCTGGGAGTACTCATCTGTTATGAAGGCATCTTCCCGGAGCTTGCCCAGAAGCAGGTGGATCGTGGAGCCACAGCACTCATTAACCTGAGCAACGACGCGTGGTTCGGTGATACTTCCGCACCCCGGCAGCATCTTAATCTGACCGTGCTCCGGGCCGTGGAGCAGGGCCGCTGGCTGATCCGTTGCACCAACACCGGAATTTCCGCCTTCATAGATCCGGTGGGACGTATCGCGGCCAGGGGCACCCAGTTCGAAGCCGAGACCCTGAGCCACTCCATCGCGCCAGAAGAGGGGACCACGCTCTTCCACAAGGCCTACCCCTGGATCGGCCCGGCCATCTATGGACTGACCTTCCTTAGCTTTGTTCTGGTTGGTCTGTGCGCAAGAAACAAAAGGAAAGGATAACGCGACCCATGCTTGACTACCATGAACTCAAGACTGTCTCCGCAGGCCTCATCGACAAGTTCGAGACGCTTTGGGGGCGGCTTTGACTATGCCCCGACCAAATCCCGTCTTGACGAGATAGAACAACAGCTCTCCAAGCCGGGAGCCTGGGATAAACCAGGAACCCTGACTCCCCTGCTGCGCGAAAAGACCCAGCTGGCTGACAAGCTCGCCCTGTATGAAAGCCTCGTCCAAGCCAGGGAGGACCTGGAGGCATGGGTTGAGCTGGCTCAGGAATCCCGCGACGAGGAATCCTTAAGCGCCCTTGATGCGCAGATAGAAGTTTTCGAAGAGCGGCTGGGCACCATTGAGCTGGCCACCATGTTTGCCTTTGAACATGACAAGAACAACGCCATTCTGGAGATCCACCCCGGCGCTGGCGGCGTCGAGTCCCAGGACTGGGCCGAGATGCTGCTGCGGATGTACAACCGCTATGCCGAGCGCAAGGGATTCAAAGTCACCCAGCTCGATTACCAGCCGGGCGAGGAAGCAGGTGTCAAAAGCGTGACCATCCAGGTGGAGGGACTATACGCCTACGGTCTGCTCAAGGGGGAAACCGGCGTCCACCGCCTCATCAGGATTTCTCCCTTCGACTCCTCGGGCAGGCGGCACACCTCGTTCGCCTCGGTTGACGTGTACCCTGACATGGATGACGACATTGAGATAGAAGTACGCGACGAGGATCTGCGTATCGACGTTTTTCGCTCAAGCGGTCCGGGTGGTCAGAGCGTCAACAAGACCAGCTCGGCCGTGCGGATCACCCACCTGCCCACTGGCATCGTGGCCCAGTGCCAGAACGAAAAATCCCAGCACCGCAACAAGGCCACTGCGCTGCGGCTGATCAAAGCCCGCCTCTACGAGCAGGAACTCAAGAAGATCGAGGAAAGCCGCAGGCAGGACTATCAGGCCAAGGGGGCCATTGCCTGGGGCAGCCAGATACGGACCTACACCCTCCAACCGTACAGGCTGGTCAAGGACCATCGCTCCAACAGCGAAACCGGCAACGTGGACGCCTTTCTTGACGGTGACCTTGATGCCATGATCAGGAATCATCTCCTCTTTGTTCATTCCCAAGGAAAGCATGACTAGCATATCCGAAGAAGCGATCATCGCCGAACTGGCCGAGCTTCAGGCCGAGCTGCGCTATGCCCTGAGCCCGGACGGCAATCCTGCGGAGGCCGTGTGGGTATTTCGCCGCATCGAGGGGTTGACCCATGAGCAGTGGCAGACCCTGGCCGACAGGCATCAGCTTCGCCAGTGGCTGACCCTGCCCCTTGACGGCGATTCCTTTCCCCACCTGAAGCGTTTTCAGGCCACATTGGAAAAACTGGCCCATCAGACCGAGCACGATCCTCTCACGGGGCTGGCCAACCGCCGCGCCTTCGACCGGGTGATGGACATCGAGATCGAGCGCACCAAGCGGGCGCACACCCCGCTTTCGCTGGCCATTTTCGATCTCGACGACTTCAAGCGCATCAATGACACCTACGGCCACCTGGCCGGGGACGAAGTGCTCGTGG
This sequence comes from Pseudodesulfovibrio alkaliphilus, assembly GCF_009729555.1. Lineage (NCBI taxonomy): Bacteria > Pseudomonadati > Thermodesulfobacteriota > Desulfovibrionia > Desulfovibrionales > Desulfovibrionaceae > Pseudodesulfovibrio > Pseudodesulfovibrio alkaliphilus. The sequence goes on along the minus strand of NZ_WODC01000007.1, from coordinate 104,957 downwards.
CCTTTGCCGAGAGGCTCCGTGAGACCACCCGCCGCTACGATCTCGCCGCCCGCTTCGGGGGCGAGGAGTTCGCCTTGGTCATGGCCGGTTCAGGTGTGGTCAAGGCCCAGCGGCTCCTTGAGCGGCTTCTGGAGGGATTCCGGGCCGTTCCGTTTCGCGATCCTGCCGGGAACGGCACGTTCCACGTCACCTGCTCTGCGGGGTTGACCTGTTTCAAGGGCAGCGTGGACATTGATGCGGCTGAACTGGTACGGCTGGCTGACGGTGCCCTCTATGAGGCAAAGGGCGCCGGCAAGGATCAGGTCAGGGTCTCCAGGCTCCCCTTTGCCGACAATGTACCGAACGACACCCTGGTCCACGCAAAAGAAAAGCAATTCCTGTTCGGCGGGAAATAACGGAGTCAGGACATGAACCGCAACAATACGCTGAGTCTTTCCGTCATGAGCGGCAAAGGCGGTGTCGGTAAGACCAACATCATCCTCAATCTCGGCTATGCTCTCAACAGGGAACGCATGAAGGTCATGCTCATGGACTGCGACCTGGGGCTGGCCAATCTGGACGTGTTGCTGGGCATCTCGCCGGAACGCAACCTGCACGACCTGCTCCGAAGCGATGTGGATACCGAGGATGTGCTGGTCTGCATCGAGGAGGGGTTCGACATGCTGCCTGCCACCAGCGGTATTCCCGAACTGGTGGAAATGGACGAGGATCTTCAGGACATCCTCTTTCGCAAGCTGATAAATCTGGCTGGCGAATACGACTATCTCATGCTTGATCTTGGCGCGGGCATCAGCAACACGGTGCTCTCCTTCGCCACCCTGCCCCAGTTGCGTATTGTGGTCGTCACCCCGGAGCCCACGTCCCTGACCGACAGCTACGCCATGATCAAGGTCCTGGCCACTCAGCGAGGCATCAAGGACTTTCTGGTCATTGTCAACCAGGCCACTTCCCCTGCCGAGGCCGCCCAGACCTTCGAACGATTGGACGCAGCTTGCCGGAACTTTCTGAATATCGAGCTGCGCAACCTTGGATTTATCCACCAGGACCGCACCCTGGTTGAGGCGGTCCGAAGACAGACCCCACTGCTGAAATTCGCACCGAACTCACCGGCAGCAAAAGACATTTCTGCCATGGCCAGAAAGATCATGCGCTACCGCGAAGACAACCGCGAACGCATCTTGGGTCGTCCCATTCTCAAGGACTTTCCCTCGTTGTGACAAACAAAATAAAGAGTTGACGAAAAGAGCCATTTTTTGGCATAGTTAGTTGGAATTATCCTGATGAATCTTTTTTTGATTCCGCCCGAGTCGAAGGTCGGCTCGCGGCAAACCCAATGTTTCAGGGGGAAACCATGAACAAGAGCGAACTGATCAAGGCTCTTTCCGAACAGAAGAAAATGCATGTGGACGATGCCACCAAGGTGGTTGGTGCCTTTGTCGATTCGATCAAGGAAGCGCTCCTGCGCGGCGATCGGGTCGAAATCAGGGGCTTTGGCAGTTTCAAGATCAAGGATTACGAAGGCTATACCGGACGCAATCCGAAAACCGGCAGTGTCGTTCAGGTCCGCTCCAAGAAGCTGCCCTTTTTCCGCCCCGGAAAGGAGCTGAAGGAGTACATCAACAACTAGATGCGACGATTTTTTCTCTGCCTGCTGTTGTTGGCCGGGCTGTTTCAAGCCATTGCCGCGCAGGCGCAACCTGTTTTGACCATATTCTTCACGGCCAACACCTACGGCACGGTGCGGCCATGTCCATCCTGAGGGGGTCGAACCCTGGGGGGCGTGGCCCGGCGGGCTGCATATTTTTTTGACCTGCAAGCTGAGGATTCGCCCAGGCTGATTATATCGGGCGGATGGGAATTCATGAACCCTGACGGCACCATGCCTGACCCACGCATTGTCGATCGGCTCATCACAGCCTTTGAAATGATGCCTTACGACATCGGACTGATCGGCAGTTTCGAGTCGGAGATCCTTTCACGCTTGGGCCTTGAGCCTGAGCCCTTCAGGATGACAGCCGAGGCGTCGCCCTTTGTTGTGCTTGAATCATCGGCTGGAGACAGGATCGGATTCCTTCGTTTTCCTTCCCTTCCTTTGGGTGTAGACATTCCGTCGAGGCAGCTGATTCAGAAAATTTCCAGCCAGATCGAAGATCAGCGAGACTCGGTGCGTCTGCTGGTAGGCCTATCGGATTGGGGTTGGGTCGGAGAGCGTGAATATCTGGCCCAGCGGCCACCCGCTGTGCCGGATATTTTGCTTGGGAGCGGTCGCGGGTCAGGCGTCAACGGCCGCATCGAGGCAGATGGACGTTGCGTCTGGGTCCGTCCATATGACAAAGGGCAGACAGTCAGCGAGGTCCAGATTCGCGCATGGCCAGTGCGCTCCAAGGATTTTCGATGGAAGGAACCTGACACCATCCGGCCGCTGACCGTGGGTCTCGGCGACGACATTGATGACAACCCGGATGTGGACGCTGTGCTTCAGTAGCCGCGCCAGCCGGGAAAGATACCAGGAGGAGATGTTTTATGATACTCAGAGGAGCGTTCACAGCTCTCTCTACGCCCTTCAAGGACGGGGCCGTTGATGAAACCACCTATCGGGACTTCATCGAATGGCAGATTGATCAGGGTATTGACGGTTTGGTGCCCTGCGGCACTACAGGCGAAGCCGCCACCTTGAGCCACGAGGAACAGGGACGCATCATACGCATCTGCGTGGATCAGGTCCGACGCCGTGTGCCGGTTATCGCAGGGGCGGGTTCAAACAGCACCCGTGAGGCCGTCGAATTGACCCGGCTCGCCAGGGAGGCCGGTGCAGACGCCACACTGCAAATCACTCCCTACTACAACAAACCCACTCCCGAGGGACTTATCGCCCACTTCAAGGCCATTGCCGCCGAGGTGGACATCCCCATGGTCATCTACAACGTGCCGGGGCGCACCGGGTTGAATCTCCTGCCCAAGGATCTTAAGCGCATCGTGGACGCAGTGCCCCAGGCCATTGCGGTCAAGGAAGCGACAGGCAACATGTGTCAGGCCGCCGAGGTGATCGAACACTGCGGCAAGCGCTTCCAACTGCTCTCTGGCGACGATTTCACCGTGCTGCCCCTGCTTGCTGTGGGCGGTCAGGGTGTGATCTCCGTGATTTCCAATATCATGCCCAAGGCCATGAGCGACATGTGTCGCCTGTTCATGGAAAAGGACCATGAAGGCGCCCTCAACCTGAGCCTGAAGATGGCCCCGGTAAACCGCGCCATGTTCATGGAGACCAACCCCATTCCGGTCAAGACTTCCCTCAATCTCATGGGCATTTTCCCCAGGGCGGAATTCCGGTTGCCGATCGTCCCTTTGCGCGAGGAGAACGTGCCAAGGCTCGAAGGGGTGCTCAAGGAAGCCGGTCTGGTGTGATCCGTCCAGCTCATCGCCTTCTCGGGCGGAGTCGGTATGCAGCCGGCTCCGCCTTGTTTTTTTGATAATGCCTAGCATGGTTCAGCCAGCAAGAATTACCAAGCATGAAGGCGGAGGATTGTGCATAATATCACAATTATCCGCCAGCTACAGCCGGTCGACCGAGAAAGCAAAGGCCCGCCAGCACGATGCTGGCGGGCCCGACTTTGCGCTAGGATCAATCGTCTTTGGGGGTGTTAGCCCTTGAAACCCTTTTCAAAGCAGGGCACGACCTGCTTCTTGCGGCTCATGACCCCGTCAAGCCACACGGACTTGCCATCGGCCTTGACGCCAAAGGATTTCTCAACCACTGCGGGATCGTCGGAGGCGATGAGCATCTCGGTGCCTTCCTTCATGATGTCGGTCAGCAGCAGGAAGACGGAGTGGCGACCATCGGCCTTGACCTTCTCGATTTCGGCCTGGAGAGCAGCCTTGTGAGCGTCGAGCATGGACAGATCGACCACTTCGAGCTGGCCGATGCCGACCTTATTGCCGGACATGTCGAAATCCTTGTAATCACGGAAGACCAGGGATTCGGCCGAGGCGCCGTCGACAGCGGACTTGACTTTGAACATCTCCATGCCAAGGGCCATGACATCGCCGACGCCAGCGATCTTGGCCAGGGCCTCCACAGCGACCTTGTCGGCGTCGGTGGTGGTCACGGACTTGAACATGACGGTATCGCTCAAGATGGCGCAGAGCATGATACCGGCGATGTTGGCGGGAATCTCGACATTGTAAAAGTCGTACATGCTCTTGATGACAGTCGCGGTACAGCCCACGGGCCAGACCCACATCTCGAGCGGATTGGGAGTGGTGACATCGCCAAGCTTGTGGTGATCGACAACGGCGACGAGTTCACCTTTGTCCAGGTTGTCGATGGTCTGGGAAATGTCGGTGTGGTCGACGAGGATGATCTTCTGATCGGTGGCGTCGGTCACGATGGCCGGAGCGGAAAAGCCGAACTTTTTCAGCACGAACTCGCTCTCAGGAGCGATGGCGCCCTGGGTGATCGCCTTGGACTCCATGCCGCGCTTGGTGAAGAGGTCGGCGACAGCGATCGCGGAAGCGACGGTGTCGGTATCGGGGTTCTTGTGTCCTACAACCAGAATTGCCATATCAAGTCCTCCTAATCTGTTGTGTCCTGAACTCAGGATGGTACGCCCTCGAAATAGAATGTGAGGAATATCACAATCAACTCCGGCTGCCAAGCTAAAAGCGAGCCCACAGGGTGAAAAACATGAAAAGGATGATTCCGGCAACAAGCAGGATATAGGCCCGTCTGACCCTGAGCGCCATGACGCCGCCAAGAGTGGCAGCCACCCAAAGGTAGGACCAGGTCACGCCCAGCTCGGTGAAGAGTGCTGGATTGAGGGAAAAGAAGAATTCAAAAAAGTATGTGAGTACAAGCATGGCCGCGTAGAAAGCGAGGCCGGAATACACAAAGGTCCGACCTACGGAGCGCATGACGATGAGGGAGGGAAGACGCGGCGACTCAGGGTTGCGTACCCAGGCGAGCAGCTTGTTGTAGTTGACCTGATCCCGTTCCCGCAGGAGTGCCTCGAGACGGGTGCCCAACCAAGCCAGGGGCATGGAGGCAAAGAGTATGAAAAGGATGCGCCCGGGTTGATCGAGACCGAAAAAAGTCGTCAGCGACAGGGCCGCAAAGGTGGCCACAGTAAGATGCGGCGGTATGTAGGTGCCTACTGGAATGAGATCAAGCCAAAACAACTCGAAAAAAATCGAGATGCACAGACTTGTCTCCACATCGCCCGTGGCCAATCCCCAAAACAGGCCGATGACCAGAGGTCGTTCGAGCAACCCGATGGTCAGGGAGACTCGAAACAGGGAAAACAGGGCAAAAAAAAAGCGACCGCAGCGAACCAGAGAAAGGGGTTGGACAGTGCCATGGCTAGAACCTCACCTGAACAGGGTCGTTGGGCACACAGCGGAAATCAAGTGTTACTCCCTTGCGCGAGAGGTGCCTGAGGCATCCCTCGTCATCGGCGGACAGGGCCACGCTTGGCGATACCTGCCGTTTGCCGGGACTGTAGTGGACGTTGCCGATGTTCAACACGTCAAAGGAGAAACCGCAATCATAGGCGCGTCTGGCGTCGGCGCAGTTTGAAAAGAGAACCAGAATATCGATCCGGTCGCGGTCTGAACCAAGGCTTGCCATGGCTTCCATCACCGCCTCCACCTCGACGAAGGTGCTGGCGATGGTCTGGGGGATGGCCAGAGACATGATCTCCTGCTGAAGGATGTCGTCGGCCAGCTGGTCGTTGGCCACCACAACCATGCTCGCGCCCGTGTAGGGCAGCCATGTCTCGATAATCTGTCCATGGATAAGGCGGTTGTCGATGCGAACCAGATTCATGACGCCTTGCCCTTGGCTGCGGCCCGCTTGCGGAGCATGGCACCGGCAACCTTGATGCCCTGCATTCCGGCATCCATGGCCTTATCGGCCAGGGCGTCAAGGTCCATGAGCCGGGACTGCAGTGTGGCCACCAGCATGGGCAGATTGACGCCGGTAATGACCTCAAGCCGTTCCGACTTCATGAGCGACAGGCTCATGGTGGTGGGAGAACCGCCGAAAAGATCGGTCAGGGCCACGACCCCCCTGCCCTTTTCCACGGATTTGATGGCCTTGCGGATGGCCTCCATGGATTCGTCCACGCCCCGGTCCACATCCACGCCGACGGCCAGACAGTGCTGTTGGGGCCCCAGCACCATCTCGGCCGCCTCAAGCAGAGTTTCACCAAAGGAGCCGTGTGTGACCAGCACCACGCCCACCATGGAAGTGTCTTCGTTCTTCGCGGCCATGATTATCCCAGTTCCATGTGTCTGTGTTCTATGGTGACTGCATACCCTTTTTTCTTCAGTGTCGCCAGCACCGATTCGGCCACGGCCACCGAGCGATGGCGTCCTCCGGTGCAACCCAGGGCCAGGGTGATGCGATAGCGCCCCTCGTCAGCATACAGCGGCAGGATATATGTCAGAAATTCCAGAAATCTGTCATTAAACTCCACTCCCACCTGACTGCCCAGTACAAAGTCGGAGATGGTCTTGTCCAGACCCGAAAGCGGTCGAAGCGCTTCGTCGAAATAGGGGTTTGGCAGAAAACGCAGGTCAAAGACGAAATCCGCTTCGCTCGGAACTCCGTACTTGAAGCCGAAGGTGATGATGTGTACCCGCATCCCCCGGCCCAATTCCTCGATGGCCGACCACTTTGTCTGGATCACGCGGCGCAGATCGTGGACCGAGTAGTCCGAGGTGTCGAGCACCAGATCAGCGCTGGCGCGAATGGGGTCGAGCAGCGTCTTCTCCTGTTCCAGGGCCTGTTCCAATCCCAGCGACTGGCTCTCCAGGGGGTGGGGTCTGCGGGTGGTGGCGTAGCGCCGCATCAGCTCGCCCAGCCTCGCTTCGAGAAAGAGTACCTGAGGCGAGATGCCCATGGCGGCCATCTCCTCAAAGGCGATGTCCCATCCTTCCAGGAATTCCGGCTGGCGCATATCCATGCCCAGGGCCAAACCGCGATACTTCGTGTCTTGTTTGAGGATCAGGCCTGCTATCTTGGCCGACATGCCTGACGGCAAGCCGTCGATGCAAAAAAAACCGAGATCCTCGAAAACCTTAAGTGCGGTGCTCTTGCCCGAGCCCGAGATGCCGGTCACCACGACCACGGGAAAGGTATTGGCAGGTGTCACGGCATGACTCCGGGCGGTCTAAACCTCTTCGAGGAGCTTCCAAAGCGCCTCGAAGTCCTCGGCCCCAATGAATTCGCGACGGAAAGCCTCGTCCTTGAGGACGCGTGAAACCTGGGCGAGGATACGCAAATGCATGCCGGCCACTTTTTCCGGGGCGAGTACGAGAAAGAAGATGGTGCATGGTTTGTGGTCCAGCGCCGTGAACTCGACGCCGGAAACGCTCCTGCCAACCACTACAATGACCTGTTCCAAGTCTTCGAGCTTGCCGTGGGGGATGGCAATGCCGTCGCCTATGCCCGTGGTGCCCAGGTTTTCGCGATCAAGAAGGACACGGACCGCATGGTCCGTGTCCATTTCAGGATATTTCTCCCCCACCGGGGTGAGGAGTTCCGCGAGTACCTCCGGCTTGGAGCCGGAGACGAGATCGTACAGGACAAGATCCTTGTCCAGGTAATCACCGAGTTTCATGCTTAATTTCCAGGATCGATCAGACCGAAGTCGCCGTTCTTGCGCTTGTAGATGACATTGACGCCCTCGGTCTCCGCATTGCGGAAGACGAGGAACTCGTTGTCGAGGGAGTCCAACTGCAGGGCTGCCTCGTCAACGGACATGGGCTTGGGTTCGTATGTGTCGGTTCCCACAATGGTCGGGCCGGGTTTTCCCGCCTTGCCTTCATAGGAAATGAAGTTCATCTGGACCTTGTTGCCACGGGCCTGCCTGCTGCGATCCTTCATCTTCTCGCGCATGCGTCGCAGCTGTGCCTCCAGCTTGTCGAGGACCATGTCGATGGTCGAGTACATGTCTTCGGAATCTTCATAGGCCGAGATGTGGATACCGTCGGCATTGAGGATTATATCAGCCTTGTGACGAAACTTGTCCACCAGCAGGTTGACCTGGAGGTCGGCCTCCGCGTCGGAAACATACTTGCCCACCTTTTCAAAGCGCTTCTGCGCATATCCCTTGAGATGATCAGACGGCTCAAAGTTCTTGAAAGTGAAGCTTATGTTCATACATTCCTCCTGGTTGAATGTGTGGAAAGCCTGCCTTAGAAATACTGCTTTCTCTTGGAGGACGAGGCAATGCCCATGGCGGAACGGTATTTTGCAACCGTGCGCCTGGCGATGTTCACCTCCAGTTTTTCCTGGAGAATCTCGCCGATACGCTCATCGCTCAGGGGCTTTTTCTGGTCCTCCGCGGCGATCATCTGCTTGATGAGCGCCTTGACACTTTCCGAGCCCACCTGGGAGCCGTCGTTGAGGTCCAGCGCACTGTTGAAGAAGAACTTCAACTCGAAGATGCCGTGTGGGGTGGACACATACTTGCTGGTGGTGATGCGGCTGACAGTGGACTCGTGCATCTCGATATCTTCTGCCACCTCCTTGAGGATCAGAGGTTTGAGTTTTGTCACACCTTCCTCAAAGAATTCACGCTGAAAGCGGACAATGCTCTCCACTACCTTGTACAATGTTCTCTGCCGCTGGTACAGGCTTTTCATCAGCCAGGCGGCCGAGCGCATTTTCTCCTGAAAGTAGTCCTTCTCCTTGTTTCTGGCACCCTGCATGGTTTCCATGTAATAGGAGTTCATCTGCAGCCTGGGCAGTCCGTCCTCGTTGAGAATGATGACGAAGTCGTCCCCGTATTTGTAAACGAAGACATCGGGGCTGACATAATGCGGCTCGGTGCTGGAGAAATGCGACCCGGGCATCGGGTCGAGGGTTTGCAAAAGCTCAATGTACGACTTGAGATCGTCCATGGAAATCTTGAACTTGCGGGCCAGAGGCTTGAAACGGTTCTTTTCAAGGTCTTCCAGATGATCGCGGACCAGGGAAACCAGGATGGGGTCGTCGAAGCCGAGCACTTCCATCTGGACCAGCAGACATTCCTGCGGGGTTCTCGCAGCGATGCCCACCGGGTCGAGCCGCTGAACCCGAAGGACGACGGACTCCACTTCCTCGGGCGCGACCTCGGCCATGGCCGCCATCTCTTCTGCTGACGCCTGGAGATACCCATTGTGGTCAAGGTTGCCGACAATCACCTCGCCGATGGACAACTCACGTTCGGTGAAGTCGGAAAGCCGCATCTGCCAGCCGATGTGACCTTCCAGCGATGGTTTTGAGGCCAGCCGGGCCTCGAAGGACAGCCCTTCTTCGGGAACCTCCAGATCGCGGGCCGTGGATTGCTTGGAAGTGCTCGAAAACTCACCGAGGTAGTTTTCCCAATCCGCAGTACGGACAAGCTCCTCCTCGGCCTGGGATTCGGTCAGTTTCTCGGGCTCGCGAATCTCGGTTTCCACCTCGGCTTCATCGAGAAAGGGATTCTCCATGAGCTCCTGCTGAACGGTTTCGAGCAGTTCCAGGCGGGAGAGCTGCAGGAGCTTGATGGCCTGCTGCAGCTGCGGTGTCATGACCAGCTGCTGGGAAAGCTTGAGTTGCTGCCTGAGTTCCAATCCCATATTCTAGACCTCTCGGCGCGGGCTCCACATGGCTCCGCGCCGGGGGTTCGCGACAGTTTTTTTCACCGATCCATTCAACTCCTGCTTTCAACCCTGCCACACATCAAAGCAGGAAGCAATATCTGCCTGATAACCATCTGACAAGCTTGCATTATTCAGATAGGATTATCGGCATGAAAAAAGTGTACCAACGATTCACCCCGCTGTAAATCGCCAAGAACGGATGCAAGGGGAAAAAAGACGTTTAGAGGCGGAAGTCCTCACCCAGATATATCTGACGGGCGCGACTGTCTTGCACGATCTCTTCGGGGCTGCCCTCAAGGATGACCGTGCCCTCGTAGACGAGATAGGCTCTGTCACATATGTTAAGTGTTTCCCGAACATTATGATCTGATATGAGGATGCCGATGTCCATGCTCTTCAGCACGGAGATGATCTCCTGAATGTCGATAACCGCAATGGGGTCGATGCCAGCGAAGGGCTCGTCGAGCAGGATGAACTTGGGATCCATGATCAGGGCTCGGGCTATTTCGAGCCTGCGGCGCTCACCGCCCGAGAGGAACATGGCCGCCTGGTCCGCCAGCTTGGTAATGGTGAACATTTCCAGCAACTCGTTGGCCCTCTTGTGTTGGGCGGCGGGGGGCAGATCCGTTTGCTCGAGGATTATCTGGAGATTCTCGCGTACCGAGAGTTTCTTGAAAATGGAACTCTCCTGGGGCAGATAGCTCACGCCCATGCGGGCCCGCTCGTGCAGGGGCCTGTCGGTCAGTGGTTCGCCATCAAGGGAAACATGGCCTGTATTGGGCTTCACGATGCCCACCAGCATGTAGAACGTGGTGGTCTTGCCTGCCCCATTGGGACCGAGCAGGCCGACCACCTCGCGACGGTGCACCTCAAGGTTGATACCGTGCACCACCTCCTTTTGGCCATAGCGTTTGGAGAGGTTGGCTGCGACAAGTCCGTCCGGCATCTACTGCACCTTGATCTTTTCGGGGGTCAGGAAGATGGCCTTAACGCGCTTGCCCTTGCCGCCCACCACTTCGCTGCGATTCTCGCGGACATGGAAGTTGATCACCTCGCCGGTCAGGCTGTTGGGGCCGTCCTGGAGCATGGGATCATCCTCCATGCGAAGCAGTTGATCCTCCACGAAATATGTCAGCTTGCCGCAGGTGCCCTCGGTGCTGCCTTTTTTGGCCCGCACGGTCCCTTCGGCCACGATGCGCTCAATGCCGTCCACGGAAAACTGTTTGCCGGTACTTGAGGAAAGAAAGGCCGAAAGCCGGTTGGCCCAAAGGGTCAGCTCTCCGTGCACGGCCACCACATTGCCGATAAAGGTGACAGTCCTGCTGTTTTCGTCATAGGTCATGCGATCCGAGGTGATCTTGACAGGAACCCGGCTGGGATCGACGCCCACCTGGATGGGGGCAGGCGGGGTCGGGGCGGCCGGGGCCTTGACCGAGCCCTCGCCCCGGGCCGGGCCGGAGTCTGTTGTCTGGGCGGTGTCCGTAGCGCCGGGCAGAGGCGCACCGGCCGACGGGGACGCGATCACCTCCAAGGCTTTGCCCTCCACAGGGCTCAAAAACCTAGCATTGGCATAGCCCAGGGCGCGGCTTTCGTCGCGCTCGGCCTCGGTGAGGTCAAAGACCGCATACCAGCCGTCCTTGGGAAAATCGACCCTGACGCGCTGCCCCTTGGTCAGGGTGAGCACATGCTCGCTCCGCGGAGAGCGGGCCTCGCGCACGTTGAGATTGCTTGCAGCCTCGCGCACCTCGCCCCAATCGGCCCCGAAGGCCGGGGAAATAAAGGCGAGCAGACAGGCCGCAGCAATGAGCCATCGTGTCATATTTATCAAATGCTTACTCCCTGCCCTGGTCCTGAAACGGACTCGTGTCAAATCCCTTGGGCGCGAACAGCGCCTCGACGCCGCCGGCCGCCTTGAGGTCGAGGCTGACCATGTCTATCTCCACGGCTGCTGCCGTGAGCGTCATGTCCGGGCGGCGTACGGTCACGCCCCCCTTGAGATACACCTTGTCTATGGCCCCTACATAATCAAGATGCGCCGCGTCGAGGGCCATGACCCCGAACCGCCCGGTGACGTTGTCGAACAGGGTCAGGTTGTCGTTGGGCTGATCCACCTCTCCCCTGTCGGCCTTGACGTACACCTCTTGACGCTCCTCGCCGAAATAGGCGGAGAGCTGTGGCCGGGTCACGCCCACCAGCTTGCGTTCCTGGTTGTATTTGGCCTCGGTGGCCAGCAGCTTCCAGGTCATTGCCCCTTTTTTGCCTTGCACCAGCTCAATGTCCTCGGCTGTAATATCGGCCTCGTCAAGCAGTTGGGTCCGGGATTTTTCCGTCACAGGCTGGACGGTCGTTGGCTCAACGATCTGCTCGGTGAAGAAGGCGGCCTTGATGACAATGCCCGCCAGCAGACCGACCAGAAAAATCGTGATGAGCAATAATCCGGGACGCCCTTTCATCTACCCTGCCCACTGCTTCAGTGTGCTGTCCTCGAGTCCTCTGGCGCGCAGGATCAAGGCGACGGCCTCGCGGACAGCCCCATGTCCGCCGGGACGGACCGACACCCAGTGGGCTGCCTCAAGCACCTCGGGCATGGCATTGGGCACACTCAAGGCCAGCCCGGCTTCGCGCATGACCGCGAGATCAATCCAGTCGTCGCCCATGAAGGCGGCTTCGGACGTTTCAACACCGGCCTTCTCGCATATCTCGAGGAAATGTGGCAGTTTGTCATGGTTTCCTGGGTAGTAGTGGGTGATGCCCAGTTCCCTGATCCGGCTGGCCACCGGGGGCTGGTCCAGGCCGGTGATGACCCCCACCTCAACACCCACGGACTGGGCCAGCTTGATGCCGAATCCGTCCTGGACGTTGAACCGTTTCATGACCATTCCTTCGGCGCCATAGTAGAGCCCGCCGTCGGTCAGCACGCCGTCCACGTCAAGCACCAGCAGGCGGATGCGGCTGGCACGCTCCATGACGCCATCACGCATCGGCCAGCTCCCATATGGCCTTGAGCCGACGCAGCAGAAGTTCCACGCGATCCAGAGGCAGACTGTTGGGGCCGTCACACAGGGCGGTGTCCGGGTCTGGATGGGTTTCGAGAAAGATACCGTCCGCTCCCGCGGCCACGGCCGCAGAAGCCAGCACGGGCACATATTCGCGCTGTCCCCCCGAGGCCGCGCCCAAGCCGCCCGGCAATTGCACAGAATGGGTGGCGTCGAAGATCACGGGCACATCGAATTTGCGCATTTCGGGGATAGCGCGCATGTCCACCACCAGATTGTTGTAGCCGTAGGTGGAGCCCCGCTCGGTCAGCCAGATATGTTCGTTGCCCGAGGCGCGGACCTTGTCCACGGCGTTTTTCATGTCCCAGGGAGCGAGAAACTGGCCTTTCTTGATGTTGACGATGCACCCTGTCTTGGCCGCAGCCACCAGAAGGTCGGTCTGTCGACAGAGGAAAGCGGGGATCTGGAGCACGTCCGCCACCTCGGCCACCCTTGCCGCCTGTTCGGGGCTGTGGATGTCGGTGACAATGGGCAGACCTGTCTCGTCTTTGACTTCAGCCAGAATGGCCAGCCCTTCTTCCATGCCTGGTCCGCGAAAGCTTGTCACAGCCGTACGGTTAGCCTTGTCAAAGGAACTCTTGAAGACCAGGGGCAGTGCAAGACGCGAGGCCACGGCGGCAAGGGCGGTCGCCGTCCTCAGGGTGATCTCCCTGCTTTCGATGACGCACGGCCCGGCCAGGACAAAGGGGCCGGACCGGCTGGCCCCATAAAGATCTCTGATAGTCAACTATTTGTCCTTGCTTATTTTTTCATTCTTGGACGCCTTGATGAACTCCCGGAACAAGGGGTGAGGGTTCATGGGGTTGGATTTGAACTCCGGGTGGAACTGGCAACCCAAAAACCAAGGATGGTCAGGCAACTCCACAATTTCCACCAGGGATTCATCCGGCGCGGTGCCCGAAAGAACCATGCCGTGCTCAACGAACTGGTCAATGAACTGATTGTTGAACTCGAAGCGATGGCGGTGGCGTTCGTCGATGTTGACGGCCTGATAGGCAGAATAGGCCACAGTGTCCTTCTTGATCTTGCAAGGATAGGAGCCAAGGCGCATGGTGCCGCCCTTGTTCGATTCCTCGCACCGGGTCTCGGTCTTCTTGGTACGGAAGTCGTACCATTCCTTCATGAGATAGATAATGTTGTGCGGGGTCTGCGGGTCGAACTCCTCGGAGTTGGCCCCATCGAGGCCGATGACGTTGCGGGCGAACTCAATGCACGCGCACTGCATGCCAAGACAGATGCCGAAGAACGGCACCTTGTTCTCGCGGGCGTAGCGGATGGCCAGGATCTTGCCCTCCACCCCGCGTGAACCGAAGCCACCGGGCACCAGGATACCGTCCAGGCCCTTGAGCTTCTTTTCCACGTTCTTGGTCGTCACCTTCTCGGAGTTGACATATTCGAGTTCCACCTTGACATCATTGGCCACGCCGCCGTGGATCAGGGCCTCGTGCAGACTCTTGTAGGCTTCGGTCAGATCCACGTATTTGCCGATGATGCCGATGCGCACCGAGCCGCCGGGATTCTTGAGCTTGTCCACCAGCCGCTCCCAGGGGCCAAGCTCGGCGTTCTTGGCGGGCAGCTTGAGCAGGATGGCGATTTTCTGGTCCACCCCCTCGTCGTAAAACCGGAGCGGCACCTCGTAGATGTTGGATACGTCCACGCCAGTGAAGACCGCATCGCGATCCACGTCGCAAAACAAGGCGATCTTGCGCTTGAGGTCATCATCAAGTTCCACCTCGGAACGGCAGATGATGATGTCGGGCTGGATGCCCACGCTGCGCAATTCCTTGACAGAATGCTGGGTGGGCTTGGTCTTCAGTTCGCCAGCGGCCTTGATGTAGGGCACCAGGGTCAGGTGGATGTAGAGGACGTTCTCCTTGCCCAGGTCGTTCTTGAGCTGGCGGATGGCCTCCAGAAAGGGTTGGCCCTCAATGTCGCCCACAGTGCCGCCGATCTCGATGAGGGCCACGTCCTCGTCGGTGGGCAGACCGATCACCGCCTCCTTAATGGCGTCGGTGATGTGCGGAATGACCTGAACCGTTCCCCCCAGGTAGTCGCCGCGACGCTCCTTCTGGATGACGGAGTAGTAGATGGACCCGGAGGTGTAGTTGTTCTGCTGGCTGAGTGCCTTGCCAAGGTAGCGCTCGTAGTGGCCAAGGTCGAGGTCGGTCTCGGCGCCGTCGTCGGTGACGTAGACCTCGCCGTGCTGAAAGGGGTTCATGGTCCCGGGGTCCACGTTGATGTAGGGGTCGAGCTTCTGGATGGTGGCCTTGAGTCCTCTGGCCTGGAGCAGCGCCCCGATGGAAGCGGCGGCCAACCCCTTGCCCAAGGAGGACAAAACACCACCAGTAATAAATATGAACTTGGTTTTCATATGCCAAAAAGCCCCTTGGTTATGCTTGAATTGT
Organism: Pseudodesulfovibrio alkaliphilus; assembly: GCF_009729555.1. NCBI lineage: Bacteria > Pseudomonadati > Thermodesulfobacteriota > Desulfovibrionia > Desulfovibrionales > Desulfovibrionaceae > Pseudodesulfovibrio > Pseudodesulfovibrio alkaliphilus. The sequence goes on along the minus strand of NZ_WODC01000007.1, from coordinate 89,869 downwards.
AAGGAAATTGAACGGGTAATCCCATATGCCGTCCATGTTGACTGCGAAGTCCGGGACACGTATGTTCCAGCCCAGCAAAAACTGCTTCGCAAATTTTGCAGGGTACAGCAACAAAGTCAACAGCAAGAGGAGAATTTCATGGCTCGCGTCAACGCCCTCGTTATCACGGGATACGGCACAAACTGCGAAAACGAGTCCGCTTACGCATTGAAAGCCGCCGGCGCAGACAACGCCGACATCGTCTATTTCTCTGATCTCGTGGCCGGGCATGTACGCATGGACAGCTACAACTACCTCCTCTGCCCCGGCGGTTTTCTCGACGGCGACGACCTGGGCGCGGCCCAGGCAGCAGCCCTGCGCTGGCGCTGGGCCAACGCCGCCGACGGCTCGCCGGTTCTTGACCAGCTCAAGACCTTTTTCAATTCCGGCGGTATCCTCCTCGGCATCTGCAACGGCTTTCAGCTTTTGTGCAAGCTCGGTCTGCTCCCGGCTGTGGGCGGCCGCTATTTCGAGCGTCAGGTATCCCTCTCCCACAATGATTCCGGGAGATTTGAGGATCGCTGGGTGCGTCTGCGGACCAATCCGGCTTCGCCTTGCGTCTTCACTAAAGGTATTGATCTCATCGACATGCCCGTGCGTCACGGCGAGGGCAAGATCATCCCCATGGACGACGCCACCTTCCAGGCTATTCTCGACAGCAACCTCGTGGCCGTCCAGTACGTGAGCCCTTCCACGGGCGAGCCGACCCAGGAATATCCCGCCAACCCCAACGGTTCCCCCCTGGGCGTGGCCGGTTTGACCGATCCGTCGGGCCGTATCCTTGGCCTGATGCCCCATCCCGAGGCCTACAACCACCCGACCAACCACCCCTCCTGGACTCGCGGCACTGATCCCGCCATCCCGCTGGGGCTAGCGCTTTTGGAAGCGGGCGTTCGCCATCTTCACGACAGGTAGTCAATGTCCTTTGCAGTGCCCGATCCGCCCGCCGGGACAACGTGGCGCTCACTCATGGAAGCGGCCTTTGCCGAGGCATGTGCTGCGGCCCGCGAAGGCGAATCGCCCGTGGGGGCCGCCCTGTTCGCCCCGGACGGCACCCTGCTTGCCAAGGCGCACAACCGACCCATTGTCCTGAATGATCCCACAGCCCACGCGGAAATCCTTTGCCTGCGTCAGGCTGCGGCTCTCCTTGGCAACTACCGCTTGCCCGGCACCATTCTGGCCGTGACCCTGGAGCCGTGCCTGATGTGTACCGGCGCCCTGCTCCACGCCCGGGTTTCCGGTGTGATCATGGGCGCCCTTGACCCCCGTGCAGGTGCCGTGCTCTCCAACCTCGACGGTCGCGCCCTGCCTTTTGCCAATCATCGCATGTGGACTGTCCAAGGGGTAATGGCCGAAGAATGCTCCGCCCTGCTCAAGCGATTTTTCCTTGAAAGAAGAAAGAGTTGATCCGTGCCCTCCCTTGCCCGCGTTGTCAATTCCCCACCACGACGATCTGAAATAACTGATTTTCTTTACAATAATTTCATTCGTGCTATGAAAGGGGTGTTGAACCCCAGTGTGTCCGCTTCACCCCTGATACGGGCGGACCTCGACCCTGTCGCCTGCACCTCGATTCCGGCGGCAGCATTCCCAAGCGGTTCGGCGCGATTGGCAAAACCTCTTGCCAGTCGCGCCGAGTCTGTTTATAACCCGTTTCCACGTCGGCGCACTCGCGCCGTCACAAACGGAGAGGTAGCGAAGTCCGGCCGTAACGCGCTCGACTCGAAATCGAGTTACGGGTTAACAGCCCGTACGTGGGTTCGAATCCCACCCTCTCCGCCACTGAATGAAAAAGGACTTCCGGCAGCAGCCCGAAGTCCTTTTTTTATTATTGTGTAAACCCGGCCCAATCGATCAATTTTCAATATCCTTTTTTGGGTTGACTTTTCTGTCATTGAGCGGTCTAACTCGCTGTTCCGCGCGAGCCTCCAGCCTCTGGTTTCTTTCCAAAACCACCGACTGTGCCCCACGGAGAGATCACCGTAATGGAGTTTTCTCAATGGTATCGTACATCAAGAAATGTGGTTATGGTCTCCCGACCCTTTTTTCATCCCTGAAAGACGGCTACCCTATGGCCGGAGTGCGCAGGGACGTTGCCGCGGGCGTAACCGTGGGCATCGTCGCCCTGCCGCTGGCCATGGCCTTTGCCATCGCCTCTGGGGCCACGCCCCAGGCCGGGCTGGCAACAGCCATTATCGCCGGATTCATCATTTCTGCCATTGGCGGCACCCGCTTCCAGATCGGCGGGCCCACCGGAGCCTTTGTTGTCATCATCTCCGGCGTCATTGCCCGCCACGGCTATGAAGGGCTCGTGGTCGCCACCATCCTGGCCGGGCTTATCCTGGTTGTCATGGGCCTGTTCGGCCTGGGCCGCCTGCTCCAGTATATCCCCTATCCGGTCACGGCTGGGTTCACCACAGGCATCGGCACCATCATTTTCATCACCCAAATCAAGGATTTCTTCGGCTTCACTTTCCCCGCCTCGCCCTCGGGGGTCGTGGAAATCGCCAGGGCCTGCTTCGACAACGTCGCCACGCTGCATCTGCCGACCTTGGGTATCGGCGTACTGACAATGGGCTGCATGTTGGCCGTGCGACGCTATTCGCCTCGCATCCCGGCCCCCATCGTGGGCATTGTCTTGGCCTCCCTGGCCTGCTTCGCGTTCAACATCGACACCGAGACCATCGGCAGCCGCTTTGGCGGCATCCCCTCATCCCTGCCGTCAATGACGCCGTTTTGGAATTTCGACTTCAGCTTGGCCGACATTCTGCCCGACGCCCTGACCATCGCCCTGCTGGCCGGCATCGAATCCCTGCTCAGCGCAACGGTGGCCGACGGCATGAGCGGCGACAAACACAACCCCTCCACTGAACTGGTGGCCCAGGGCGTGGCCAACATCGGCTGCGCCCTCTTCGGTGGACTCCCGGCCACCGGAGCCATTGCCCGCACCGCCACCAACATCCGCTCCGGTGCCTACTCTCCAGTTTCCGGCATCATCCACGCGCTGACCGTGCTCCTTTTCATCCTGGTCTGTACGCCGCTGGCCTCGCGGATTCCGCTGGCCAGCCTCTCGGCCGTGCTGATGATCGTGGCCTGGGACATGTCCGAACTGCACAAGGTCCGCCGTCTGCTCCGGGCTCCAAAGTCCGATTCAAGCGTTATGATCATCGCCTTCGGGCTGACGGTTTTCGTGGACATCACGGTGGCTGTGCAGGTGGGAGTGGTCCTGGCCGCGCTGCTTTTCATGAAGCGCATGAGCGAACTTTCGGACATCACGGACATCGACTCCGGCCTACCCGAAGAAGAAACCCACGACGAACTGAGCGGCAACGAGCAGGTGGTGGTCTACGAGGTCAACGGCCCGCTTTTCTTCGGCTTTGCCCAGCGTTTCGTGGACGTTCTCAATTTCACTCGCAAAAGGCCAAAAATTCTCGTTTTGTGCATGCGCAATGTACCCGTGATGGACGCAAGCGGCCTGGAAGCCCTGGAAACGGTCATTCGGCGGGCCAGATCCCTCGGCATTCTCGTCATGCTTTCGGGCGTGAACGATCGAACCCGTCTTGTGATGCGGCGCATGGGCACCGAAGCCTTCGTCGGCGAGGATAATATCTTTCCCGACTTTTCTGCCGCTGTTTCCAAGATCGTGGCAGACAGAGGGATCACCGCCTGACTCGCACCCTGACCATCAATCAAAACCGCCGCCCCACATGATCTGCGAGGCGGCGGTTTCGGTTCAAGGATGTCCTTGCCGCATCATTTCTTGGATCCCTGCTTCAAAAAAAAGAAAACACCGAAAGCCACCACTGCCACCAACAACCCACAAGGCAGAATGTAATCCACGGGAATCCTCCTATCGATTTGATACTCATACTGATTCAACAAACAACAGACCTTGGCCACCTTCGCCGACCCGCCCCACAGCCCTCCTTGACGGTTGAAGTTTTCACAACGAATCGACAATTGTTCATATGACCACTGTGTCCTATCCTACAAAAACCGTATGCCCCTTTTTTCACAAAGACAAGTGTAATAACCATATTATTCCATGGCAATCGCGAGCTCCCATATCAAAACCACCAATCGTAACGCCACGCGCATTACATACCTGTGACGTATGAAATAATTTCATCCATAACCATTGATCATTTAACATTATAAAACAAAGTCCGATACACGACAATTCAGCTCTTCATCATTCTTTAGCATTAACCAACGAGCCGAATAAAAGCACTAAAACTGTACACGATGACCACGCATTATCCAGCGAGGAGGCGCGATGTTTATCGTGGAGCAGGAAAAGCAAGCCGTCCACAAGCATTCCCCCTTGCCATCTATTCGGGGATTCCCTATCACTCGGCCATCATGTTGCAGCCACGCTCTCTTGGATTTCTTCACGCCCTGCTCGCAGTCATCATCTGGTCCGGCAATTTCGTCATTGCCAGCGGCTTTGTGGACGATCTGCCGCCCATCACCCTGGCTGCCCTGCGCTGGAGTACGGCTACGGTGTTTTTTCTGCCCTTTGTCGTTAGGCGGATGCTGCGGGAATGGTCAGCCATACGCGAGAACATGCTGCCGCTGTGTGCATCGGCTCTGACCGGGGTAACGATCTTCAACACCCTCATCTACATGAGCGCCAGGACCACCGACACGATCAACCTGGCACTGCTGGCGGGAACTACCCCGGTCTTCGTCGTGTTGCTCTCCCGCTTGTTTTTGGGTGAAAGAATAAGCGCGTTCAGGTGGTTGGGCCTATTGGTGGCCATCTGCGGCATGGTCGCCATCGCCACCAGGGGCGATCTTAACGTGCTGCGCGAACTGAATTTCCGATCAGGGGACCTGACCATGCTGCTGGCCGGGTTGCTCTGGGCCGTCTACAGCATCCTTATCAAGCGGCGTTCCCAGCAGGTCAGTCAACTCACGTATCTTGGCGTGACATTTCTCATCGGTGTGATCCCGCTGATCCCGGCGGCCATCATTGAGCAGGGATTCCAGCCTGCCTGGGAATTGACCCCGGGCATCGTTGGCGCTGCCATCTATACCGGGCTGGGAGCATCCCTTGCCGCATTTTTTCTTTGGAGTTCAGCGGTTTCGCTTATCGGGCCGGGGACGGCGTCTTTGTTTCAATACCTGACGCCGGTTTTCAGCGGTCTTGCCGCCTATCTCTTGCTGGGCCAGCCCATCTCACTCTGGCATGGCCTTGGGTTCGTACTGATTTTCTCTGGCGTGGTACTGGCAACCCGTAGAGGATGATGTCGCCAGGCCAGGCCATGGCTTGCACGGCATGAGAGGTTGTCCCGGTCCTTCGGAAACCTTTACGGTGATTTTCAGGTGGACTGGTTTACGGACTACGTGGCCTTATTCGGGATGTCGCACACCGCCCTCGGGAGATACCACTCCCGAGGGCGATGCCTGTCGGCTCAATTTATCTGCCCCCCGGATATGGGGGATTGTCCTTCCACCGGCCTTCTCCGCCAGAGAAAAGGCTTGCGCAATGCTTTGTCACTGCATCAGATCAAAATCGTTCGAAGTCCGAACTATCGCCCATATCAAGGGCTACGCCAGTCTTTGATATGGGTTGGGGGGGGGTCGGAGTCGGGAGCTTGGGCAGCGTCCGCTGTTTTACGGGCGGCTGCGCGGCAGGTTGATGACCGCGCTGGGCGCTCCCGAGACTGAAGAACGAAACCGTCTGCTGCAACTGCTCGGCCTGACTGGAAAGCTGATCAGATGTGGACGACATCTCCTCCGAAGCTGAAGCATTTTGTTGAACAACGCTGTCAAGCTGTTGAATGGCACTGTTGATTTGGGATGCGCCGATATTCTGTTCGTTGCTCGCCGCAGTGATTTCGGCAACCAGATCGGCTGTCCTCTTGATGTCCGGTACGAGCTTGGCAAGCAGTTCGCCTGCCCGGTCAGCCACATCGACACTACTCGTGGCCAATTGGCTGATCTCACCTGCCGCCATGCCGGAACGCTCCGCCAGTTTACGGACCTCCGCAGCAACAACCGCGAAGCCCTTGCCGTGTTCGCCTGCCCGTGCGGCTTCAATGGCCGCGTTTAAGGCGAGCAAATTGGTCTGTCTGGCGATCTCTTCAATGATGCTGATTTTTTCGGCGATCTCGCGCATCGCCTCCACGGCTTCGGCAACAGCTTTGCCACCATCCTCGGCCTGTTTTGCCGCCCCGCTGGCGAGACTGTGAGTCTGGCTGGCATTGTCGGCGTTCTGGCTGATGTTGGAGGCCATCTCCTCCATACTTGAAGATACTTCTTCAATGGAGGCGGCCTGTTCTGTTGCTCCTTGCGAGAGGATTTGTGAAGTGGCGGCGACTTCTCCGGCTCCCGTGGCCACACTGTTGGTCATCTCGCGAACCTCACCAATTATTTGCCTGAGATTGCTCCCCATTTCAGACAATGTTGAGGCCATGATGCCAACCTCGTCCTTTTGGTCAATGTCAAGCTTGGCCGCGAGATTGCCAGAGGCAATTTCGCGGGCAAATGGAATTATCTTGGACAACGGGGCTGTAATGGTCTTTACAATGAAGAAAATCACTGCTGTCAGGATCAGTAGGGCGATGATTGTCAAGACAATACTGAGATACATGTACTCTCGAGCGTTTTCGAGCACAGTTGCCTTAGGGATGACAATGCCGATGGACCATGGGGTATCGGTTCCGCTGATGAGGATCGGCTCGAAAACGAACAAGGACTCCTCCCCTGTCAAGGGGAAGGTTAGCATGCCGACAAACGACCGGCCATTTTCAATGTCTGCGACGATCTGACGTGCATACTCAGGGTTAAGGGAGTCAGCGAGAGGTTTATTCATCAGGTTAGAATCAGGATGCGCAACCATCATGCCCTTGTTTGACACGATAAAGGCGCGGCCGGTCCCCATTGGCTTGATATCTTCGACCATTCTCTGAAAATCTCCAAGGGTGAAGTCTATGCCGACGACGCCGATGAACTTTCCATTATCCCGGACCGGAACAGCAATGGTGGCCATGTTTACCTTGGCTACCTCGGTGTAATATGGTTCGGTCAGGTTGGGACCGTTCTTGTCGCGGGGGTCCTTGTACCATGCGCGTGTGTTAGGATAGTCGTACTTGGTCAAATTGACCACTTCCAAGCCGCTGGTTCCGCGCCACCAGTAATTTCCGTAAGCCCCCCCCATGTGCTCCCACATGGGATCGCCTGTGGCGTGAAATTCAGCATCGCGGCCATCAAGCCCATTAGGCTCAAAGCAAGATTGAATCCCGTAAAAGGTTTCATCTGAGAGGAGAACTGCTCTTTGGATTTCGTCAACGATATTACGGTCGATAATATCTCTGTTCTTGATCATTCCTTCAAAGACCGCTGCTGTCGAGACACTGGCATCGAGTGCTTTTTCTATGTTGATCCTAACTTGGTTTCCATATCTATTTGCCATTTGGACGGCAATGGTTTGTGCGTCACTGGTCGCGATAGTTTGTGTTTTGGAAATTACTATCGCCGAATTAGTGATAAGAATCACAGCGACAACGAGACATACGCTTCCACCTATTTTAAATTTAAGCGAGATATCCTTAAACGACATAACAATCTCCTTTAAGAATTATGAAAGAAAAAACATTGAAAGGACCACCATTGGGACATACGCTCCGCCAAATTTATTTTTTCAACATTTGAATGACATTTTTGCAACCATCACCATTGACCTGCCACTCTTTCTTGTAGGGAGATTTTTTTCAAGCGAGCCGACTCTGTCCTCAGACGGTTTACCAGCAACTATCTTTCGTACCATCCATCAGAAGTTGTTCCGATTCACTCCTGCTTCAGGTGCGCCGCCAATCCGGGAAACGGAGCCAATTATTCAAAGATTGATTAAAAAATCAGACTATTGTAGTTGTTAAGTTAGAAAAATGTTCACTTTCGGTCTATTATAATTGCTGAAAAGAAGGCAGACACACGGACTGCAAGCAGAGTTCACAGACCATTCCAAATGAGTAGCTGAACTGGAATGATCAGAACAAGGGGGCACAGTCTTCTGCCTGTCGGCAACCGACTTTGCCAGAATGAACCGAGGAGCCTCGGGAGATTCAATCGTGGCCGGAGGAGATGACAAAAACAGGAACGGCCACTGGGGCCGTTCCTGTTTTTGTCGGGGCAGGCTAATCCTTGGAGATCGCCTCATTGGGGCAGGTTTCGATGGCTTCGTCAACACAATCTGCAGTGGAATCGGGATTGGTCACAATGGCCTTTTCTCCATCGTCGTCCATCTCGAAGACCTCGGGACAGATTTCCACACAGGACTCGCAGCCGATGCATTCATCCGGATCAATGACAATACCCATGATTGGAACCTCCTGAATCAAATTGGGTGATTTTCTGACACGCTTGTGACTACCACACCTATACCCCCTGACGCATTTTTGATGCAACCTTTTTTCTCTGTGTTGCGAAAATACACCGAGGATCCTGGTAGCGTGAGTCACCGAAGTCACTCCGCCCCGCGGGTAATGACGCTGCACCGAACGTAACCGCCCGACTGGAGACTAGCGCTCGCGCATACCGTGGTAGAGGGTGTCGAAGTAAGGATAGACAAGGTATTCCATCACCGTGCGTTCGCCGGTTTTGATGCCCACAAGTACGCGCATGCCGGGATAAAGCTGATAGCGTCGGCCGTCCTTCTCGAACCGATCGTTCTCAGTCTCCACAAGCACCTTGTAGAAAGTGCCCACGTCCTCCTTGGTGATTGCGTCCGGGCTGATGCCTGTGACCATGCCCTCAAGGCTGCCGTACATGCGGGCATCACCTGTCGGCAGCCGGACCGTGGCCGCCTGGCCCAGCTGAACATAGCCGATATCTCCCAAGGGAAGATGGGCCTCGATGACCAGCTTGTCTCCGGCGGGGACGATATCCAAAACGGTCATGCCGGGCTGGACCACCTCACCTTCGCCCATGATATATACGGACTTGACGATGCCGTGGGCCGGTGAACGAATGACCGTGCGCTCCAGGCTGTCGGACATCTTGCGCAGCCGTTGAGAAAATTCCAGCAGTTCCCGGCGCGACTTTCGCAACGTATCCTGCACCTCCTCATTAAAGGCATTGAACAGTTGCTCCAGGCTGTCACAGGCAGCAGAGAGGGCGGATCTGGCCCGGATCAGGGCCGCCTCGTCCTCCTGGATTCGGCTGACGAGATTGGACTCCTCCTTGAGAAAGCCCAAATGCTTGTAACGCGATGTCAGTTTGTCCTTGAGCAGTTCCTCACTAATGGCGACCTGTTCGCGCACGTAGGCCAAGCTCTGCCTCTGGTTGCGGATTCTGACAACGATTTCCTGCACATCCTGCTCGCGCTGGGTGATCCTTTCGCGCTGAGCGTTGAGGTCGTTGATGAATCTGTCGCGGCGCGCCTCGTAGAATTCTCGCGCCTGCTCGGCCACCCCAGGGGCCTCGGCCAGGAGTCGGGCTGAAAAGTCAATGTTCACGGCATAGGGATCGACACGCAGCTCGGGCTGAAGCGGGTCGATGGATTGTGAGGCGGGCTGCCGGATGAATGCCTTCCCCTCGCCCTCCTCCTCTTCTCCATCAGCTGATGGAGAAACGACCTGTGAAGCGGGCGAGGTAAACCAGCGCGATTCCGCTTCAAGACGAGCTACCTCGGCCTCAAGTGAATTGATGCGGATACTGAGCTCCCCCACGGTGGAATCACTGGCCGTGGACTCCAGCTCCACCAAAGGCTGACCCGTTTCCACCAGATCGCCCTCGCGCACCAGGATGCTGCGCACGATGCCGCCTTCCAGATGCTGGATGCGTTTAACACGGGAACTGGGGATGACCTCGCCCACGGCATCGCTGACAATGTCCAGCGGACTGAAGGAAGCCCAGACAAAAAAACTGACGCAAAACCCCACGCACAAGTGAAAAAAGGTCCGTGTGACGCGGTCAATCTCGTGTTTGCCGTCAGCCTTTGCCATGTGTTTGCCTATGATTTTGCCGCAGCCTGTTCAGGCGCCACGGGCTTTTTCTGGACCACGCCTATCTTGGGCACAGGCTTGGAGTTGAGGTCGATGACCATGCCGTATCCCTTGACGATATTTGGGTCCCTGGAGACGATGAACAAGGTGACTCCCTCGCGGGCCAGGGAGTTGAGAATCTGAAAGACTGCCTCGCAGCCCTCGGCGTCCAGCCCCTCGGTTGGCTCGTCGAAGATGGCAAGCCTGCCCTGAGCCACCAAAGCCCTGGCAATGGCCAGACGCTTGCGTATGCCAAGGGGAAGGCTGCGGCCGCCTTCGGTGACGGGCGTGTCCAGTCCGGTGGCCGTGGTGTCCAGAAAACGGCGCAGATCGGCTCTGCGCACAACCTCGTTAAGCCGGGCTTCGTCCACTTCGGGGTCGAGCAGGATCAGATTTTCCCGATAGGTGCCGTTGAGCAGGGCCGGTTCTTGAGGCATATACATGACCTGCTTGCGCCACCACTCGGACGCAAGTTGGCGCAGATCGACCCCGTCGGCCAGGATCTGGCCCCGGCCCGGTTCGATCAATCCGGCCACGAGTCTTGCCAGGGTAGTCTTCCCGGCCCCGTTTGCCCCGAAAACGCCCACGACTGTCCCTGGCTCCACCACCAGATTCAAAGATTCGAAAAGCGGCCCTGTGGAACCGGGAAAGGCAATGGCCACGTCCTTGAACTCCAGTCGGCCCGAAAATCGCTTCATGGCCGTTCCTCCGGGCGACTCCCTGGGCAGATTCATGAACTCGCGGATCATGCGCATGGCATCATCAGCCTGGGCCATGAGTTGAACCGACTGCATGAAACTGGTGGAAATCTGCAATGCCTTGGCCGAGAGGATGCTGATGCCGATAAGCGCCCCCACCGTCAGATCACCTGAAACCACCAGCTTGGCCCCCACGGCGTAGATCATCACCCGCAGCAGGGCGCCTAAGCCTTGCACTATGCCCAGTCCCCAGCTTTTTTCGCTGACGAGGCGAGACTTGAGGTCCATAAGCCGCCCCACCTGCTCGGTCCATATTCTGCTCAGGAACGAGGCGGCATGGAAGGCGCGGACGGTTTCCGCCCCCTGAATGGCCGAGTGGACAGTTCCGCGATGGCGTATCAGCTCCTCTCGCAGGAGGTTGTCCATGGCTCTTGTACGGGTCATGCTCATGCGTCCGGCCACCACCGTGGCAATGGCCGCCAGCAGCGTGATCAGCCCCAGCCAGGGACTCAGGGCCGTAATGGCCAGCAGGAAGAGCAGAAAAAACGGCATGTCGATCACAGCCGCGATGTGATTGGCCTCATACGCACTCTGGACCACGTGGGGACCGGCCATGATCTCCTGAACTCTGGCCTGGGGCACACGCTCCAGGGCCGATGCCTTGATCCGGGCCAGGGAATCGAGCACAGCGGATTGCAGCTTTTGGTCCGGTTCCTCGCTGACCACGGCGCACATGCGGGTGCGTATCGCGGTGAAGGCCATGCCTAAAACCAGGGCGATGAGCATGCCCCCGGTCAGTGTGTACAGGGTTCCGTCGAACCCGTAGCCGATGTAGCGGCTGAGGATCTGAATGACGAAGATGGGAGAGGCGAGAAACAGGAGATTGACGAAGAACGAAGCAACGAAAATCTGCGCTGCCAGAGGCTTGGATCGGAAAAGGCGTCTAAACAGCTCGTGCATGCCCCCTCCCCGTGCCTGCCGGTATGCCGCACAAAACGACGAAACGCGCCTGAGCGCGTTTCCACAGCATTACATTCTCGTGGTGTCCTCGGTAATGACGCCCATTTCGTAGAGCAACGTATAGGCGGCAATGATGATGTCGATGTCAGTGGCCACCTTGGCGCTGATGGAGGAGATGTAGTCGCGCTCGCCCACCAGAATGTCGAGCAATCTGACGTCTTCCCCCATGGCCTTTTTCTTTTTGACCAGACCGAGGAACTCCCAGGTAATGTTGGCCTGATTCTCGTAAAGATCGGAGTTCTGTCGCAGGGTGGTCAGTTCTAGCCATGCGTTGCGCACACTTTCTTCCACGGTCCTGCGACGGTCCAGCAGGGTCCGGTTGGCGCCGGTCATCTCGGATTTGATGGAGCGTATTGCCTCGGCATCCTGGAACCCGGAGAAGAGATTGTAGGTCATCATCAGCGAGGCGCGCTGCTCGGAACGGATTCCGGCGCTGCCCTGGTCGTTCTCCTTGCGTTCGCCCTCGAGCACTGCGTCGAACCGGGGGAAATAGGTGGCTTCCTGGGCTTTGAGGTCGCCCTGGAGCCTGTCCATGGTATAGGCGGTTTCCAGCAGCACCGGGTTGGTGTCAAAGGCCACCTGCACGGCTTCATCCAGCGAGGCGGGAATGAACCTCCGTGGCAGGGGGATGGCGCTCATCCTGTCCACTTCTTCCTGTGTTGGGGTGAAGCCGAAAACGGATTTGAAATTGTTAAGAGAAATCTGAACCTCGCGCTCCTGAGTGACCCGATAGGACTGGGCGCCGGCCAACTGGCCTTTGACCTGCAACTCCTCGTAGGAATACCCTGCCCCGCGCTGCACCAGCACTTCCTGCATGCCGGAAAGCTCGATCATGCTCTGTTCTGAGCGCCTGGCGTACTTGAGCAGCTCGCGAGAGCGAACGACCCGGAGATAGGCGGTGATACCCGAGGCAATGACCACCTGTTTGGTCCGGTCGAGCAAGGCCTCGTATTCCATCACCCGGCCGGCCGCTGAATCGATGGAGCCGGAGGTCGCGCCGAAGTCATACAGCCGTTGCGTGGCCGTGAGCTTCTGCATGTTCCGGTTCATCTGGGTTTCGTTTTCCTGGGGTTTGCTCAGGTTTTCACGCCCGCCCTCGGCCTTGGCGTCCACCTTGGGATACCAGCCTCCCTGCGCCCTCTTGTATTGGTGCCTGACCGATTCGAGCTGCGATTCGGCAGCCTTGACGCGGTCGTGAGTCTCCACCAGCTCGCGCAATAGGGCGTTAATGTCGAGGTTCCTCTCCTGCTGGGCCGATGCGGACCCCATGAAGAGAAGAAGACAAACAAATGTCATGAAACCAAGACAAAGGCTCGTGTGGCGACTTTTCAAAACCCAACTCCGCGTGTATGTTTCGGGCAGCCAGAGGGGCTTATCCGGTGAATTAAATTCAAAAAGGTTCTCAAACGGCCCCGAGAAACTGCCTAAGTATATACGTTTGCATAGATCATTGCAACAAAAATTAACATTTCTCCCGGTATATGGCATCATTATGTATTTGAGTCCGCTCCGGGAGCCTAGGGTGGTCCATGTTCGCATTCCTGAAAGTCAAACTGGGCAAAGATCAGGGCATTCTGTTCGTGTCCGGCTTTGCCGCCTCTGTCCTCATGGCTGCCCTGTATATTGTTCAGCCGACGTTTCTCCGACTGCTTGACCACAAGGTCTATGATCAATATTTGCGCAGTCATCACGAGACCAACGCCACCAATGTGCCGGTTGTCATTGATATCGACGAGAAAAGTCTCAACGAATTCGGACAGTTTCCCTGGCCAAGATACCGGATGGCCATGCTGCTCAAGTATCTCCAGGCATACGGCGCTGCCTCGGTGGCTACCGATATTCTGTTTGCCGAGGAGGATCGGACCTCTCCACGAGTGCTGATCAGGCAACTCAAGGAGGAGATGAAAATCGACATTGCCGTCCAAGGGCTTCCGCCCGCCCTGGAAGACAATGACGAACTTCTGGCCCACAATCTCGCCACAGGCCCCTTTGTGCTCGGCTTCGACTTCATGACCAGAGCGCTTGAGCGCGAGGAAGGGGCGCATCCGAGCCTTGAATGCGCCATCGCCCCGGCCAAGGTGGCCGTACTCGCCCCGCCAGGTGCCCCATCGCCGCACGATGTGCTCTTCAGGGCCGAGGAAGCCATTTGCCCTCTGCCAATCTTGGCCAAAGCGGCCCGACGCAGCGGTTTCATCACCATCGCCCCAGACGAGGACAGCGTCTATCGCCGGGTCCCTCTGCTTTTCAGTTGGAACGGGCAATTCTATCCGAGCCTTGCTCTTGCGGCATTGATGGAGGCCACTGGCATGGAGTCCATTGTCCTCAAGATGTCGAGCATCGGCGTGGAGTCGGTGCGTCTGGGCGCCACGGTCATTCCCACTGACGAGCGCGGCCGCATGCTCATCAACTATCGGGGAGGAATGAAGACATTCCAGTATTTCAGCGCATCCGACGTTCTGGCCAAACGTCTTCCACCCGGAGCGCTGGCCGGCAAGATCGCCATCATCGGCACCTCGGCAGCGGGACTCAAGGACATCCGCGCCACCCCTCTAGATCCGGGCTACCCGGGCGTGGAAGCCCACGCCACCATTGTGGACAACATTCTCTCAAAACAGTTTCTGGTGGTCCCGGACTGGGCCAAGGGCGTTGAACTGGTCATGATTCTCGGAGCGGGACTGCTGACCACCCTGCTGCTCATGTGGGCCAGGGCCGCATGGCTTGCGCTCCCCCTGCTGGGGCTGGGCTGGGCCATGTGGTACGCCACGGTCCGGCTTTATACCGAACACTCCCTCTTCATCTCGCCCCTGTACCCGTTCATGACCCTCGGCCTGACATTCCTGCTCCTCACTGCCGTCAAATACTGGCGGGAGGAGCGGGCCAAAAAGTTCATCCACGGCGCCTTTGCCCATTATCTGGCACCTTCGGTCATCTCGCAGATCATGAACGACCCGGACTCCCTCTCCCTGGACGGTCAGGAAAAGGAGATCACCATCCAGTTCTCGGATGTACGCAGCTTCACATCCCTCTCTGAAAAACTGACCCCGACCCAAGTGACCAATCTCCTGCACGACTATCTCACCCCCATGACCCGCATCATCACCAGCCACCAGGGGACTTTGGACAAGTTCATCGGTGACGCGGTCATGGCCTTCTGGAATGCGCCGCTGGACATCGAAAACCACCAGCTCAAGGCGCTACAAGCCGCCCTTGAGCAGCTTGATCGCCTTGACGACCTGAACAAAGTTTTTGTCGAAAAATACGGATTCCCCATCGCTGTAGGCATCGGCGTTCACTGCGGCCGGGTCCGCGTGGGCAACATGGGCTCTGCCGACCTTTTCGACTACACTCTTATCGGCGACAACGTGAACCTCGCCTCGCGCCTTGAGGGGCTGACCAAATATTACGGCCAGAAACTGGTGGTCAGCCAAGCCATTATGGACGCCTGCGGCGATGCCTACCGCTTCCGAATTCTCGATAGCGTCCGCGTCAAGGGCAAGGAGAAGCCCGTCACCATCTACACGGCCTACACCGCAGACGAGGCCAGCCAACGCCAAGAGGAACTGACAGCCTACGAACGGGCACACGAACTGTATCTGGCCCAGCGCTTCGACGAGGCGAGCACCGTTTTTGCGGACCTTCTGGCCAAGGGATTGGAGCCGGTTCTTTACGAGATGTATATCGATCGCTGCCGCCATCTGGCCGAGGAGCCTCCGGGCGGAGACTGGGACGGCGTCTTCACCCACAAGACCAAATAGGACAAGGGCCGCACATAACGATGTGCGGCCCTTGCCTTGATGCACAGGCGATCCCGGCTAAGGGGTGTTGTGCATGGCCTCGATGAACTCGTCGGGCCAGAGGGCTGGCGAGGGATCGCCTTCAATCAGGCGCTTGCGGGCCTCGGCGTCGAGGACGAAGCGATTCTTGATGAAACTGGTGTAGAACCCGGCTCCATCTATGTCGCCGATAAGGATGCAGCCAACCAGGGTGTCGCCCTTAAAGACAAGCTTGCGGTAGACGCTCCTGTCGCGGTCGAGATAGGTCTCGGTTTCCCCTCCCTCGATATTCGTCTGCCCCACGGATATTGTCGCCAGCCCGTAATAGGTGATGGAGTTCATGGACAGACCGCCAGTGTATGGCTTGTCCGCACCGGCCATATTCAAACCGGCATAGCGTCCCTGCGAGTAGGCATTTGGCCAGATGGGACGCACCATGAACTCGCCGGTAAGCAAATCCCTGGCCTCGGCCACATCGCCCGCCGCGAACACGTCTTTATCGCTCGTGACCATCTGATCGTCCACCCTGATCCCCTTGCCGGTGACGAGGCCCGCCTCGACCGCCAGCGCCATGTTTGGCCGAACTCCGGCGGCAACGATGACCACATCCGCGTCCACCACGCCTTGGTCGGTTTCCACGCCCATGATGGTGTTGTCGCCGCGGCGGACAATGGCCCTGGTGTCGGTGCCCTGCATGAAGCGGATGCCGTTTTTCTCCAGGTGTTCGACAATGATGTCGCTGGCTGTCTCGTCGAAGTAGGTACGCATTATCCTCGAACGGACAACAATGGTCACATCCACGCCTTTTTCGGCAAACCCCTCGGCAGCTTTCAGTGCGATGAGCCCCGCGCCGATGACCACGACCTTTTCAACCTTGTCCACCAGTCCGCGCAACGCCTCGGCGTGGGCCACGGTGGTGAAGTTGTACACGCCGGGCCCGTCGATGCCGGGCAGATCGGGATTTGCCGGGGCGCCACCCGTGGCAAGCAGCAGCTTGCCGTAGGGCACCTCCTCGCCGCTTTCAAGGATCACCTTCCTGGACGCCGTATCCACTTTGGTCACCCGCGAGGCGAGCTTCATTTCGACATGGTTCTTTTCGTAAAACTCCTGAGGTCTGTACGGGAGTGTCTCGAATTTGATCTTGTCGGACAAATAATAAGAAATAAGCGGTCGACCATAGGTGGGAACGGCCTCGTCGCTGACAACAAGGATTTTCCCTGTGAGGTCGTGTTGTCGAATTCCCTCAATTGCACCGATGGCAGAAACGCCATTTCCAACAATTACGTAATCCATTGCACCCCTCTTCTCGTCAATTATTTTTGAATTACTCATTTTGTCAAAACAGGCTACAAAATCGTCTCTAAGTCCTGATTACTCATTTTCTCCCCAAAAATCCATAACAATTAATTCAAACACCTGTTTCTACACAAGCATCTTATATTTAAAGTTTTTTTCGAGAATCAAAGAATTTGCCAGAAGCCTTGAGAAGCGCTATTTACAACACCTTCCATTCACCATGAGGAGACGAAGGACCCACAGTGAGCATACACGGCAACACGGTACTTATTGCAAACAGGGGCGAGATCGCCGTGAGGATCATGCAGGCATGCACTGATCTCGGGCTTGATTTCGTGGCCGTACATACAGAGGAAGACAGGCACTCCGGCCATGTGGACGCCGCCCGCAAACTCGGTGGAGACAAGGCCGTCTATCGCATCAACAACTATCTTGACGCTGGCGACATACTCTCGGTGGCCGATCAGGCCGGGGCAACGGCCATCCACCCGGGCTACGGATTCTTCTCGGAGAACTACCGCTTTGCGCGGCGTGTCAGCGAACGCGACAGGCCCATGACCTTCATCGGTCCCTCGTGGCGGGTCATCCGCGACCTGGGGGACAAGATCAACACCAAGCGACTGGCCCGAAGTCTGGGCGTTCCCACAGTGCCTGGGTCTGACCGTGCCATCTATGATGAAATGGAGGCGGAATCCATAGCCGAAAGCCTCTTCGAATTCCAGACCAACATGGGCATCAAGCGGCCAGTGGTGCTGGTCAAGGCCTCAGCTGGCGGCGGCGGCATGGGCATCGACGAGGTCGAGGACATGGCCCGCTTTCGCCAGACCTATCGCCGCATCCGCAACTACTCGCTGCGCACCTTCAATGACGAGGGCGTTCTCATCGAGCAACGCGTCTTCAACTTCAATCACCTGGAAGTGCAGATAGTATCCGACCGCAGCGGCAAAAACCCGGTTCACTTCGGTACCCGCAACTGCTCGGTGCAAAGTCCCGGACTGCAAAAGCGCATAGAGGTGGCTCCTGGTTTTTGGCCCCAGACCCTGCGCTACGAGTTTGCTGCTGCCAAGGTGCTTGACGACATCACCGGCTACTCCCTGTCCATCGCCCGCGAAATCGGCTACGACAACGTGGGCACCTGGGAATGGATCGTCACCCCGGACGGCAAGCCCTTTCTCATGGAGGTCAACACCCGCATCCAGGTGGAGAACGGCGTCTCGGCCGACATCGCTTCCGTCAGGGGTGATAGCAACGTCAACCTCATCCGCGAGCAGATTCGGATCGGCCTGGGCCAACCCCTGGGCTACTCCCAGGAGGACATCTCCTTCGACGGGGTCAGCATCGAGTACCGTATCATCGCCGAAGACACCGAGAACGGTTTTGCCCCCTGGGTGGGACGCATCGACCAATTGAAGTGGACGCCGTGCGACTGGCTTTCCGTCTACACCCATGTGCCCCTTGAACGCCCGTATCAGATTCCCACCGAGTACGACCCCAACCTGGCCCTGGCCATCATCAAGGGGGCGGATCTAGAGGAGGCCAAACGGCGCGGGCTCGAATTCCTGGCTGACCTCCGGCTGACCGGCGTTGACTCGGGCGGCCAGGCCATGAAGTCGAACATCCCTTTCCTGCAGGATCGTACAGAAAACCTGCTTGAATTCTAGCCAACACACCATGAGCATAGAAAAAAAACTCACCGAACTCATGCAGCGGGTCAACTACGCCCGCGAGATTCTCGGCAACAAGGACCGGCCGGAACTGGACGCTTTTGCCAAGGAAATCGTCGAGTTCCCCGACAAAAACAATGTCGTGGCCGACGATCGGGCCATGCGTGCCCTTGACTCCCTCGAAACACGCATCGCCACTATGGAAACGGCCATCGACGCACAGTTGACGGCCATGGACAAGGTACGCATCGTACGTCATCCACAGCGCGTCTGCCTCAAGGACATCCTTGAGAATGTCTACGACAACTACAGCGAGATAGGCGGCAAGGACGAACACTCCATCGACCCGGGGATGCTCATTGCCAGAGCCTACATCACACGTCGCAAAGGAAAGAAAATCATCAACCAGCCGGTCATGGTGGTGGGCCAGGAAAAGGGACACGGACAGGAGTTCCGCAACGGCGGCTCCATCAAACCCTGGGGCAACAGCAAGGCGCTCAAATACATGAAGGTCGCGGCCAGGGAACAGATCCCCATCCACGCCTACGTGAACACTCCGGGCTCCTATCCGGTGGAGGACTTTCCGGGAGCTGCCCAACAAATTGCTGAAAACATTTATGAAATGGCTGGGCTTCCGGTCCCGGTCATCGCCATATTCTCCGAGGGCGGTTCGGGCGGGGCCGAGGCCATCGGCATGGCCGACAAACGTCTCATGCTCTCCCACGGCTACTACTCGGTCATTTCCCCTGAAGGCGCGGCCGCCATTGAGGGGCGCATCAAGAGTTCCGAACGTGCTCCCGCGGAATTGATCGAATCCTGCGCCATCGCCCAGCAGATCACGGCCCAGGACAACCTGAAAAACGGGTACATCGACGCCATCATCCAGGAGCCGCCCCTTGGTGCGCGGCCCGATCATTTCGAGTTCTACAAACAGCTGCGCGAGCAAGTGGTACGCGCCACGGACGAGGTCACGCTGTCGGTGCGCGGCCTGCGGCTGGTCCGGGCCTTTGCCATGCGCCACTTCCACAAAAACGCGGACATCATCGTCCGCTGGAATCTCACGGAAAATGCCCGTGAGCGGCTCGTGGCCCGCCGGTTCAAGAAATACCGCAAGCTGGCTACCCACGCCTACATTGACGAGCGCTCACTGCTCGACAAGCTCAGCGCCACCAGCAGCGACATCGTCTCCTCCACCACCTCGGCGGTCAATTATGGCCTGGTCAAGCCGTTCAGGCAAAAAGTCAACCGCATAGCTGAAGAGGTCACGGACGAGATCCATGTTGTCACCGGCAAGCTCGACGCCCTATATCGTTCCGGCCTCAAGAAATTGGGGGTCAAGTCCATCGGCGACAGGCAAAAGGAGATGGAACTGACCGGATTGTCCCGGAATGACTCCGGCGAGACATGCACGGACAACGGCTGCGACTACATAAGCCCCCAGGCGCGTGTGGACCGGGAGATAGCCTGCCCCCACGCCGAAAAGCGCGGCTGCCTCGATATCTGGGCGCGGGACCTGTTCACCGATTTCGCCGGAGTCTGCCCCCACTGCGGCTACAACTTCCCCATGGAATACCAGTGGTATCTCCACAATGTGTTTGACAAGGGGTCCATCCGCGAGTTCAACCGCGACATAGTGGCGGGCAATCCCACCAGTTTCCCGGGATTTGAAAAGCGCATTGAAGCGGCAAGGGAGAAAACCGGACTCAAGAGCAGCTGCATGACCTTCAACGCCAGCCTGGAAGGCATCCGCCTCACCTGCGCCACCCTGATCGCCAACTTCCGCGGCGGCTCGGTGGGCGCAGCCGAGGGGGAGAAGTTTATCCGCGCTCTGGAGTTGGCACAGTCCAAGCACCAGCCCTTCCTGGCCTATGTCCACGGCACGGCGGGCATCCGTATTCAGGAAGGCGTCAACGGCCTCATCCAAATGCCCCGCTGCACCATGGCCGTGCGCCGGTATATAGAGGAAGGCGGCCTGTACATCGTGCTTTACGACACCAATTCTTATGCCGGTCCTGTGGCCTCGTTCCTCGGATGCTCCCCCTACCAGTACGCGGTGCGCTCATCACGACTGGGATTTGCCGGCCCCGGCGTGATTAAGGAAACCACAGGCGTGGAGATTCCCCCCGACTACCATAACTGCTTCAAGGCCCTTTCCCGGGGCCACATCCAGGGCGTGTGGAGCAGAAAGGACATCCGCAAGAACCTCCAGCAGGCCTTCCAGACCATCGGCGGCCGAAACCTCTACTACCGCTGACGCACCACGACATTGATCCCATGGGGCGGCCGCCATGCACGGCCGCCCTTTTTTCGTCCGCAATCTCCCCACAATCGTCACCCGCAAGTAACAACATCCCGCCCACTCCATGTAGAACTCACCTGTCGTTGACGTGGTCATACGTCGGCGCGGTCGATCATGCCTCGAGAAAAAGGGAGGATCATCATGGCCGGCTCCTTGCTCGAACGACTCATGCGAAATATGACACTTAACGCCCAAGGGTCAGGAATGCATTACAAAATAACAGAGCATTCTCCGCTCAACAGGACTGTTGACCGCGAAACCCCCTTCACCCTCGTGCTCATTGCCATCAGAGATTACTCCATCCTGACCGAGATGTACGGCCAGGGCTTCATCAATCAGCTCGAACACGAACTTCGGGACGTTCTGGCCGCCACCGCCCAGGATAACGAGGATTGCCGGGATATGACCGTTCTCACAGTCGGCCCTGGCGAAGTCGCGTTCATGGTTCCGCGCAGGAACGCTGCGGCGGACATGGCCTACGAATACAAGCTCAAGGCCCAGAACGGACTGAAACGGACCATGTTCAACCACACCGGCATCGGCATTGATCTGGGCATGGGGTTTGCCGCCCTTGAGGTTGGAACCGACAACTCACCCTGCTTCGACGCAGCCTTGCACGAGGCCAGACGCAT
Source organism: Pseudodesulfovibrio alkaliphilus (assembly GCF_009729555.1). Classification (NCBI taxonomy): domain Bacteria; kingdom Pseudomonadati; phylum Thermodesulfobacteriota; class Desulfovibrionia; order Desulfovibrionales; family Desulfovibrionaceae; genus Pseudodesulfovibrio; species Pseudodesulfovibrio alkaliphilus. Next base: position 68,459 of record NZ_WODC01000007.1, on the reverse strand, counting down.
CCTGCGCACTCCGCTGGACATGCAGGGTCTCTCCATCGCAAACACCTACAACGACATACTGACCCGCAAACGAATCACCACCCACTACCAGCCAATCCTGGATTTCAAGTCAAGCTCAGTGCTTGGCTGGGAGGCGCTCTCCCGAGGGCCGGAGGGAACCTCCTTCCGCTCGCCGGTCATTCTCTTCGAGACCGCCGAGCAGCTCGGGCGGCTCTTCGCCCTGGAGCGCGTATGCCGCGAATCAGCCATCACCAATGTCGGACATCTGCGCGACGGACAGAAACTGTTCATCAACATCCACCCCAAGACAATGGCCGACCCCGAATTCACCCCGGGCAAGACCCTCGAACTGTTGACCTCAGCCGGTCTGACCCCGAACGATATTGTCTTTGAGATCACCGAGCGCCACAGCGTTCAGGAGTTCGCCCTCTTCTACCGCACCTTGGACCACTACCGCAGCCAGGGGTTTCGCGTGGCTGTGGATGATGCCGGAGCCGGGTATGCCGGACTGACCCTCATCGCCCAGCTCCAGCCCGAGTTCATCAAGCTCGACAAGTCCCTCATAGACGGGATTCATAAGGACCCGGTCAAGCGGGCCCTGGTGGAAACAACCGTCACATTTGCCGACAAGATCGGCTCACGCATCATCGCGGAAGGCATTGAGACAAAGGCCCAGACCCTCTGTCTCAAGGACATTGGCGTGCACTGCGGTCAGGGATACTTTCTTGCCAGACCGGCCACACCCAAGCCTGAATTGAGCCCTGAATGTCTGGGTATCCAGTCCATCGGCGAGGTCAATGCGCGCAACCTCACCTGCTCCCTGCCCATCGGCGATCTGGCCCAGGCCCCCCACGCCGTCCCCTTGGACTACCTTGTTTCGGACGCCCAAGACTTCTTCAAGAACAACAACAGGTTTTCAAGCATAGTGGTCACGGATGACGACATTCCCCAGGGGTTGGTCATGGAATACCATCTCAACCGTCAGCTTTCCTCTCAATACGGCATCGCCCTCTACCACCGCCGCCCCATCGAAACGGTCATGGACGCCACCCCCTTCATGGTCGAAATGGACATCCCGGTGGAACAAGCGGCTCGTCAGGCCATGAAACGCGAGCACATCAAGACCTACGACGACATCATCGTCACCAGAAAGGGCCGACTCTTCGGCATCGTTTCCGTGCAGACCCTGCTCAACGCCATGGCCAAGATTCAAGTGGAGATGGCCAAGGGCACCAACCCCCTCACCGGACTGCCCGGTAACGTGGCCATAGAGCGGGAGGTGGAAAGCCGTATCGCCCAGAATCGTCGCTTCAGCATCATCTACGCCGATCTCGACCACTTCAAGGTCTACAATGACACCTATGGGTTCAAGAACGGCGACGGCGTCATCAAGCTGGCAGCGGACATCATGAGCTGGGCCGTACGCAAACATGCGGGCCAGGAAGCCCGGGTCTGCCACATCGGCGGAGACGACTTCGTAATCATAACCGCGCCCGAATCGGTGGAACGCATTTGCCGCTCCATTCACCGCTGCTTTGGCAGGCTGGTCAAGAGATGTTACTGCCCCGAGGACCGCGCCAGGGGATGGATCAAGGCCAGGGGACGGGACGGTATGGAGCGCGACTTTCCATTGGTGAGCATCTCCCTTGGCGTCATCGAGATATGCGGCAGTTGCTCGCTCATGGAGATCGGCGAACGCGCTGCCCACGTCAAGAAGTTCGCCAAGTCCCAATCAGGCAACTCCGTGGTCATGGATCGCCGTCCGCCCCTGGGCTCGCCCGAGGCGATTCGATAAAAATGCCCCCCGTCGCAGACGACGGGGGGCTCGGTCATTCCAGAGTTGCGGCAGGCATCAGCGGGTCAGTCTGCGGAACTTGATCCGGTGGGGCTGGTCAGCGTCCACGCCCAGCCGTTTCTTGCGGTCCTGTACATAGTCGCTGTAGTTGCCTTCCACAAAGACGGCGCGGGAATCGCCCTCAAAGGCGATGATGTGTGTGGCCACACGGTCCAGGAACCAACGGTCATGGCTGATGACCAGCACGCAGCCCGCAAAGTTGTCCAACCCGTCTTCCAGGGCGCGCATGGTGTTCACGTCCAGGTCGTTGGTGGGCTCGTCGAGCAGCAGCACGTTGGCACCGGACTTGAGCATTTGGGCCAGGTGGACACGGTTGCGCTCGCCGCCGGAGAGGACATCCACGTGTTTTTGCTGGTCCTGCCCGGCAAAATTGAAACGCGAGCAATAGGCCCGGGCGTTGATCTCGCGATCGCCCAGTTTGATGAACTCCGCTCCTTCGCTGATGATCTCGTACACGGTCTTGCCAGGGACGAGCGAGGCGCGATTCTGGTCGGCGTAGGCCAGTTTGACCGTGGAACCAAGGATCATCTCGCCTGAATCGGGCTTCTCCTCGCCCACGATCATCTTGAAGAGCGTGGATTTGCCCGCGCCGTTGGGGCCGACAATGCCGACGATGGCATTGGGCGGCAGAATGAAGTTCATGTCCTCCACCAGAAGCTTGTCGCCCATGGACTTGGTCACATGCTCGGCCACCACCACCTGCTTGCCGAGGTGCGGTCCCGGCGGGATGTAGATTTGCAGATCGTCGGCCAACCGCTGGCTCTCGTGGCTGAGCATGGATTCGTAGGCATTGATGCGCGCCTTGCCTTTGGCCCTGCGGCCCTTGGGAGACATGCGTATCCACTCCAGCTCACGCTCCAGGGTCTTCTGACGCTCGGACTCGGCCTTGCTCTCCTGATTGAGACGGTTCTGCTTTTGCTCGAGCCAGGAGGAGTAATTGCCCTTCCAAGGTATGCCCCGGCCACGATCCAGTTCCAAAATCCAGCCCGCCACGTTGTCGAGAAAGTAGCGGTCATGGGTCACGGCGATAACCGTGCCCGGAAACTGAGAGAGGAATTTCTCCAGCCAGGCCACGGAATCGGCGTCGAGGTGGTTGGTGGGCTCGTCGAGGAGCAGGATGTCCGGGGCCTGGAGCAACAGACGACACAGGGCCACACGACGACGCTCGCCGCCGGAGATGACCGAGACCGGCGTGTCGGGCGGCGGGCAGCGCAGGGAGTCCATGGCCATGTCGAGCTTGGAATCGATATCCCAAGCACCCTTGGCATCCATCATCTCCTGGACCCGACCCTGGCGCTCGATGAGAGCGTCCATCTCATCCGCCTCCATGGGTTCGGCGAACTTCTCGTTGATCTCATTGTATTCGCGGACGATGGCCATGATCTCGCCCACGCCCTCCTCGACCACCTCGCGCACGGTGCGGGTCTCGTCCACCAACGGCTCCTGCTCCAGGTAGCCCACGGTGTACCCTTCCTTGACGTGGGTTTCGCCTTCGAACTCCGTGTCAACACCCGCCAGGATCTTGAGCAGCGAGCTTTTGCCCGAACCGTTGAGACCAAGTACGCCGATCTTGGCACCATAGAAGTAGGACAGGGATATGTTCTTCAGTACCTCACGCTGTCCGTGACGCTTGGTCACCTTGTACATGGAGTAGATGATTTTTTCCGAATCGTTGCTCATTGTTACCTCATCAAAAGGGGTTGTCTCGTGGGCAAGAGCTTTTGCAAAGAAGCCGCCCTTTGTAAAGGGATATCCTCGACCGTTCGTGCCGATCAGGCATAGGACTCCAGCACGGCCACCAGGGCGTCGGCCCCATAGCGATGCCTTGCCAGCGGCATGGACGTGGCCAGCACCGGCCGTTCGCCACGATAAAGTACGCCAAGGGGGATGCGCTCGCCGAACTCGTCGGCTAGGGCCATGGCAGAGGCCCAATCCGTCGGATCGTGATCCTCAATGATACGGCAATGCTCCTTATACCAACCGAAAGTGTTGACTTTGTTGAAGGAAACGCAAGGCTGAAAAATGTCCACCAGGGAAAAGCCGGGATGGCTAACAGCCTGGACGATCATCTCCGTCAGGTGCTCGGGCTCGCCGGTAAAGGCGCGGGCCACGAACCCGGCCTTCATGGCCACGGCCACGGCCACTGGGTTGAAAGCCTCGGAGGGCGCCCCGCCGGGCTGGGTCTTGGTCACATGCCCGCGCTGGGTGGTGGGGCTGGCCTGCCCCTTGGTCAGCCCGTATATCTGGTTGTCGTGGACCAGCAGGGTGATGTCCATGTTGCGCCGGATGGCGGCCAGGAAGTGATTGCCGCCTTCGCCATAGACGCAGCCGTCACCGGACTGGCAGATGACTGTCATCTCCGGGTTGGCCATCTTCATGCCCTGGGCCACGGGCAGGGACCGGCCGTGCAAACCGTTGAACATGTGGCAGTGCATGTAGTGCGGGGCCTTGGCCGCCTGGCCTATTCCCGAGGAGACCATCACCCGATGCGGGGGCAGGTCAAGGCGCATAAGCGCCTTCTTGAGGGACTCCAGCAGCGGGAAATTGCCGCAGCCGGGACACCAGGAGGTCTCGAATTGACCGTATTGTTCGATAGATGTCATGGACTCGCTCCCTTGGCTAGACGATGCTTTCAAGGCCCTTGAGAATATACCGTGGACTGAGCGGCCTGCCGTCGAAGCGCAGGACTGAGCCGGTGACCACAAATCCTGTCTCGCGGGCCACCAGCCGGGCGAACTGGGCCGTGGCGTTGCCCTCCACGGCCACCACCTGTCCGGCGGATTCAAGGAAATCCATGAACTGCTCCTCGCGCAGGGGATAGACCTGGCTGAAATGGAGCACGGTCGTACGCACAAGGCCCTTGGCGTTCAGGGTTTGCGCCGCCTCAAGACATGCGCCAAGGGATGATCCCCAGCACAGGAGCACAAGGTCCGCACCCTCATCACTTTCGTCGGGGCCATAATACTCTGGACCGATAACGTCCTGCATCAGGCCGTTGCCCTTGTCCAGCCGCTTGACGTTCTGGCGCACCCGGTTGGCCGCGTCCTCGGTGATGCGGCCATGTTCGTCGTGCTCGTGGGAATCGGCCCGCACCAGCACCTCGGAAAAGCCGGGCACCATCCGTGGCGAGACGCCATCGTCTGTCAGGGCGTAGCGCGCATAGGGAGATGGAGCCTCCAGAAGCGGCTGCGCGATCTCGGGCAGCCCGCCGAGGTCAAAGGGGGCAACAGTCCTGTACGAGTCGGCCAGGAACTGGTCCGTGAGCACGAACATGGGCGTCTGGTACTGCTCGGCCAGATCAAAGGCGCGATGGGTGAGATAAAAGCATTGCTCCACCGTTCCGGGAGCAAATACGGCCCTGGGGAACTCGCCGTGACCGGAATAGAGAACCAGATTCAGGTCCGCCTGCTCGGTGCGGGTGGCCATGCCCGTGGCCGGGCCGGGCCGCTGGGCCACCACGACCACCAGCGGCGTCTCCGAGACCCCGGCCAAGCTCACGCCTTCGGTCATCAGGGCGAACCCGCCCCCGGAGGTGGCCACCAAGGCCCTGGCTCCGGCATAGGAAGCGCCGATGGCCATGTTGATGGCCGCGATCTCGTCCTCGGCCTGATCATGGACCAATCCCAGCGGCGCTCCCTTGGCGATAAGGGTGATGGGCACGGTGGTTGCCGGGGTCATGGGATAGAAGGACACGAAGTTGCATCCGGCGGCCAGAGCGCCCAGGGCGATAGCCTCGTTGCCGTCGAGCATCAGCCGCTTGCCCGGATGCTCCGGCGGCGGTGCGATGCAGGAAAAGTCGAACGCCTGCTCCCCGACCCAGTCATGAGCCTTGCGCACCACTTCGATATTGGCCTGGACCACTGCCTCCCCCTTCTTGGCGAAGGTCTGGCGCAGCAGGTCTTCAAGAATGGACACCTCGCCACACACGGCCGCGCCAAGGACACCCAGGGCCGCCACGTTGTGGAACAGCGGTTTGGGGGCCAGCTCCTTGAAGGGCACACGCAGGGCGTTCAGTCCTGCGGTGTCGATGGTGTCCCCGGCGATGACGATGGCCCCGGCATTGAGCTGGGCACTTTGCTCGTCGATAGTCCTGCCATCAAGGGCCACCAGTACGTCGATTCCCTCCGCGATGGCCATCACCGGCTCCGCCCCCATGCGGATGGAAAAGAAATTGTGTCCGCCCCGAATGCGCGACATGTAGTCCTGATTGACCAGCAGATGATACCCGGCCCTCGTGGCGGCTCGTGCCATGAGCTGGCCCACTGTGGCCAGTCCCTGCCCGGCTCCGCCGCCGATGACGATGTTGATGCTTGTGTCCGGCATGTCTCTCTCCTGTACGCGCCTTCATGAAAAGGGCCGAACGGATGCACCGTCCGGCCCTGTGATTTCGACCATCTAGGCGTTGGTCGGGGGCGTAAAAATCCGGGTGCCCAGGTCGCGATCGAGCATGAACAGCCCGCCGCCGTCACCCACCATCTTGAGCTTGCCCACGATATCGCCCACGGAATCCTCTTCCTCCACCTGTTCAGAGATGAACCATTGCAGGAAGATGCCCACAGCATGGTTGCGCTCGTCCATGGCCAGATCGGCCAGGGCGTTGATGCGTGCGGTCACGCCCTGTTCATGCTCCAAAGCATGCTCGAAGGCGGCCAGGGGCGACTCCCATGCGTAGGGCGGGGCCTCGATGGCTCCAAGCCTGGCATGCCCCCCTGCCTCATTGATATAGTTGAAGAAACGCATGGCGTGGAACATTTCCTCCTGATACTGGGCGTACATCCAGGAGGAGAATCCAGCCAGACCGGCCCCGGCGAAGTGGGAGGCCATGGAAAGATAGATGTGGGCAGAATAAATCTCCCAGTTCATCTGGTCGTTGAGCGCGTCCTGCATTTTTTCACTGAGCATGAAGACTCCGTGCCTTGCGGCGGATTGGTTGGTTGATCCACCCCCCTCGACTCCGGGCGGGGTATGGCTGAGTGACGTGAAACATCAACTGACAATACACCACCTTTCCAGGCGGTTTGCAAGGGAATGGGAAGAAGACGAATCGTCAGGCGAGGCTGGCCTGGACGAATCTGCCACGCAGCCGATGGGCGAGATGAGTGTTGCGTTGTCCGGCCGTGGCGTTGTTCAGACCGATCTGGAATGCCCGTTCGCTGCCGATGAGCACGGCCAGCTCGCGGGCGCGGGTCAGTCCGGTGTAGAGCAGATTGCGTTGCAGGAGCATGAAATGCTGAGTGACGATGGGCATGACCACAGCCCGGTATTCGCTGCCCTGGGACTTGTGAACACTCACGGCATAGGCGAGTCCAAGCTCGTCCATCTCCGATGCCTCATACTGAACATGGTTGCCGTCGAACTCCACAACCAGTTCATGGGCCTCCATGTCCACGTCCACGATCCAGCCGAGGTCGCCGTTGAACACTTCCTTGTCGTAATTGTTCTTGAGTTGAATGACCCGGTCGCCTGCCCGGTAGGTGACAAATTTGCGCTTTAGTTCGCGGGCGTTCGGACCTGACGGATTGAGCCGTTCCTGCAGGGCCGCATTGAGGGCCTGGGTGCCCACCTCCCCCTTGTGCATGGGAGTGAGCACCTGTATGTCGCGCAGGGGATCAAGCCCGTAGCGCTCGGGGATACGTTCGCAGACGCTGTCGAGGATGAGCCGCTGCACCTTGGCCGGGTCCTCCTGGGGAATCCAGAAAAAATCGGCCTGCGGAGCCTGACAGGGGTGCTGGCGGGGAAACTGTCCGCTGTTGATGCGGTGGGCATTGACCACGATAAAGCTCTCCTGGGCCTGACGGAAGATATGGGTCAGGACCGCGCAGGGAACCTTGGCTGAGTTGATCAGGTCTGCCAGGACGTTGCCCGGACCGACGCTGGGCAACTGATTGACATCGCCCACCAGGATCAGGCGGCAGGTGTGCGGCAGAGAGCGCAGGATGGACACGAACAGGTGCGCATCCACCATGCTCGCCTCATCCACCACCAGTACGTCCGCCTTGAGCTTCTGGTCCTCGCAGTAATGGAACCCGCCGTCCGGCTGGTACTGGAGCAGACGGTGGACCGTCAGGGCCGCGTGGCCCGTCGCCTCGGCCATGCGCTTGGCCGCCCGGCCCGTGGGCGCGGCCTGCTTGATCTTGAGGCCCAGCTCCTTGAGGGTGAGCATGATGGCCCTGGTGATGGTGGTCTTTCCTGTGCCCGGCCCGCCTGTGATGATGAAGACCTTGTTGCTGCACGCCTCGAAAACGGCCCCGCGCTGTTCGTCGGAAAGCTTGAAACCAAGCCTGTCCTCCACCTTGGGCAGAGTCTTCTCGATTTTCTTGCGGCTTACAGGCGTGGGATGGCTGACCAGTTGGTGGAGCCGCTGGGCTATCTCGTTCTCGTAGTGATAAAAATGTATCAGGTAGACGGCGTCAGACACGCCCTGGTCCGCCAGGGTCTCGATACGCACCCGTTTTTTCTCCTCCAGCGAATACAGCGCAAGCTCGAGTCTGTCGAAATCCGTGGTGTCGAGCATCCGGGCCACATCGGAAAGAAGCGTGTCTCTGGGAATGAACAGGTGCCCGCCACGGTCGCAGGAGGTGAACAGCGTGTAGGCGATGGCCGCCTCCAGCCTCTGGGCGCAATCCGGGGCAAAGCCGAGTTTCATGGCCATCTGGTCTGCGGTGCGAAAGCCCACACCGCGGATCTCGTAGGCCAGGTCATAGGGATTGTCGCGCAGCTTGCGCTCTGCCTGGGCGCCGTGCAGATGGAAAATCTTCCCGGCAAAGGTGGTGGGCACGCCATGGGTTTGGAGAAAGACGAGCAGATTCTTGATCTCGCGCTGACGGCTCCAGGAGTCGACGATGTCCGTGAGCTTGTTTTTGGAGATGCCCTTGATGGTCAGGAGCTGCTCCGGATCGTCGTCAAGGAGGTCCAGCACAGATACGCCAAAGACCTCCACCAGCCTTGTGGCGGTCTTTTCGCCCACGCCCTTGATGGAAGATTGCAGAAAACGGATGACCCCGTTCTCGGTGGCGGGTCGGGCCTGTTCGAAGGTACGCACCTCGAACTGGCGGCCAAACTTGGGGTGCGTGGTCCAGACGCCGTGCAGGTCCAAGGTGGACCCGGCCGTCAACTCGCCCATGGTGCCCACGATGGAGAACTGGCCCGGCTCGTCGCGCAGACGGCAGCGGGCGATGGCATAGCCGTTCTCCCTGTTGTGGTAGACCACGGACTGCACCTCTGCCCCGGAGAGAAAGGTCAGCTGCTCCTCACTCATGGTCGTTGCCCGCCGCTCACACTTTCTGCCTGTGGACCAGGGATTGCCGAAGCGTCTCCCTGTCCATGAATTTGACCTCTCCGCCCATGGGAATGCCCTGGGCCAGACGGCTGACATTGATGTCGGAGAACTCCGCCTCGACCAGATTCTTGATGAACGAGGCCGTGGCCTCGGCATCCAGCGTGGCGCCCAGGGCCAGGATCAGTTCCCGCACATGCCCGGCCCGGAGATGGCGGCGCAGCCGCTCGGTTTCCAGGTTGGCCGGAGACACCCCATCAAGGGGCGAGAGTAGGCCTCCCAGGACCAGATAGCGGCCCCGGTACACGCCCATGTCCTCCATGGCCAGCAGCGCGTCCCACTCGGGCACGACACAGAGCTGGTCCACCTCGCGGGCCGGGTCGGCGCAGATGGCGCAGGGACTGGCCTCGGCCAGACAGGCGCACTCCTCGCACAGACACAGGTTCTCACGCAGATCGAGAATGGACTTTGCCACACCGTTGGCCCGCTCGCGTGGCATCTTGAGCAGGGTCAGCGCAATGCGCAGGGCCGATTTTGGCCCCACTCCGGGAAGGCTGGAGAGCTGCTCCACCACCTCCCTGAGGGGACCTGGAATATTCTGCAAAGCCGTCTCCTAGAACATTCCGGGGATGTTCAACCCGCCGGTCACGGCCGAGAGTTCCTTCTCCATGAGTTCCTTGGATTTCTTGAGGGCCTCGTTGGCCGCGGTCAGGACCAGATCCTGGAGCATCTCCACGTCTCCGGCTTCGACCACGCTCGGTTCGATGGACACCCCGACCAGTTCCTGGCCGCCAGTGACCGTGACCTTGACCATGCCGCCGCCGCTCGCCGCCTCAACAGTCATGGACTTGAGCTGTTCCTGCTTCTCGCTCATCTTGCGCTGCATGATCTGCGCCTGACGAATCATCTCGTTCATGTTTCTCATGATAATCTCCGTAGTGTCTGAATGGGCCATGCCCGATGAATGTCGATTACTGCCTGCGGTGGCTCACCGAAAGCATCTGCGCACTGAAGGCTTCCATCACCTTGAGAACGCCCGGATGCCGCTCGGCCTCTTCCTGAAGCTGTCTGTCCGTCTTGGGGACGGCAATATCACCTGTTTCCACCCGAAGTTCAACCTCGGGGCCGAAATACTCCCCGGCCAGGGCTGCAAGGGATGAAAATGTTGCATTGTCAGTCAGTTGCGAGCAGTGCATCCGGGACTTGCAGCGTATGACCAGCTCGGACTTTCCCAGATGGCCTTCGGTCAGGCGGAGCATGGCCACCCGAACCCCGGCCTGGCCGTTGCGCTCGGCGACGAAATCAAGAAAGCCGCTCCAGTCGCGCCGACCTGCCTGTCGGGACGGAGCTGGGGGCTGAAGCGGCGCCTCCCATTGGGCATGGTCAGTTGCCTGATCCGTCATCTCGGGCGGGCAGTCCCGGTCTTCTGGCGGTCCCTGGTCATAGGACGGCGGTATCTGCTCCTGTGGCGCGGCGGGCGCTGGAACCCGTGTTTCAACCTGGGGCATGGCAGCGCCTGATCGATATTCCTGCGAGTCCGCTGGGGGTTCCCCTGCCGGGGTTTCCGGGTCGCTCGCCGTCCCGGCCCCGCCGGGAGCCCGGCCCTGGGGAGCGGACGGTGCCGGACGCTGGGCCGCTTGCTGCGAAGGGGCTGAAGAAACCGGCCGGGGCGGCTCGAACCGCTGTCCCTGGCCGGATGGTCCGGCATGGCCCGGCCCGGATCCCGGAACGCGGCGCGGCGGTGTTCCCTGTCCAGAACCGCCATCCTTGGGCCCCGGACCGGCCATGGCCTGAAGATCAATCAGGTCGGGCAGACAGGTCTGGTTCAAAAGCAGCAGTTCCAGCGCCAAAGCGGGCTCAAGGCTGGTCATGACCTTGCGCTGGCCGTCGAGGGTCATCTGCCAACAGGCATGGATGTGGGCAGGCGCGAACTTCACGGCCCAGTCCATCCAGGCCCGGCTCTCGTCATCCGAGAGGCCGAGCAGTGGCAGGGCTTCGGGCCCGGCCTGCCGCAGCAGAAACATGTTGCGCCAGCAGGTGGTCAGCTCGCGCAGGAAGAACCCAAGATCAAGCCCCTGATCCAAAACCTGCCGCAGAACCAGCCCCACGGCCACGAGATCGCGTGAATACATGGCCTCCATGAGCCGCAAAAACACATCCTGCCCGGCCAGCCCGAGAAAACCGCGCACACTCTCCTCGCGCAGCACCTCCTCGCCCATGGCCAGGGCCTGACCAAGCAGCGACATGGAATCGCGCACACTGCCCGCACCGCGCTTGGCAATAATCTGGAGGGCACCCGGTTCGTATTGCAGCGCCTCGGCGTTCATGAGCTTTTCCAGATGATCCACAAGTCCCTGCTGGGAGAGCATCTTGAAGGTATAGTGCTGGCAGCGGCTGACGATGGTGGCTGGAAACTTGTGCGGCTCTGTGGTGGCCATGATGAAGGTGGCACGCGGCGGAGGCTCCTCAAGGGTCTTGAGCAACGCGTTGAACGCCTCCTTGGTCAACATGTGCGCCTCGTCGATGATAAAGACCTTGTAGCGGCACTCCACCGGAGCGTACCCGATGTCCTCCTTGAGACGGCGGGCGTCATCGATGCCCCGATTGGAGGCCCCGTCGATCTCTATGACATCCACGGCCACCCCGGCCGTGATCTGCCTGCAGTTGGAGCACTGGTTGCACGGCTCGGCCGTAGGTGAATCAACGCAATTGAGGGCCTTGGCGAAGATACGGGCGATGGTGGTTTTGCCCACCCCCCGCGTCCCAGAAAAAAGATAAGCCGGAGCGATGCGGTCCTGCTGCGCGGCCCGCGAGAGGATCGCCTTGATGGCTTCCTGCCCGGCGACCTCGGCAAAGGTCTGGGGCCTGTATTTGGCGGTGAGATTCGATGTGCTCATAAGTCTGCCTGATGCTTGTGCGCGGCCGCAAATTTCGACAACAGCGCATGGGATTGGGGGAAATCCGACCAGCCGCGCCGGATTTCCCCCTTGTCTAGCAGATGACGGGCCGACTTGCCACTAGATGGTGTAGCGGTGAAGCCAGTGCTCGTAGTCGGGGTTCTCACCCTTGACGATCTTGAAATACTCGGTTTGAAGCAGCTTTGCCACCGGCCCGGCCTTGCCCTCGCCGATCTCGCGGCGATCAATGGAACTGACCGGGGTGAGTTCGGCCGCTGTGCCGGTAAAGAAGACCTCGTCGGCGATGTAGAGCATGTCGCGGGTGATGGGCTCCTCGCGGACCTCGTAGCCCAGGTCCGTGGCCAGGTTGATGATCGAGTCGCGAGTCAGGCCGCCCAGAACGCCATCGGAGTGCGGGGTGTAAATGACATCGTTGACCACCATGAAAATGTTCTCGCCAGACCCCTCGGACACATGGCCGGTGGTATCCAGCAGCACGGCTTCGTGGTAGCCGTCGGCCACGGCCTCGGTCTTGGCCAGCACGGAGTTGACATAGTTGCCGCAGGCTTTGGCCTTGGTCATCATCACATTGACGTGATGGCGGGCAAAGGTGCTGGTTTTGATCTTGATGCCCTTTTCCAGTGCCTCGTCACCCAGGTACGCGCCCCAAGGCCATGTGGCGATGACCGTGCGGATGGGATTGTTGCCAGGATGCACCCCCATGACGCCTTCGCCGATAAAGACGAGCGGGCGCAGATAGGCTCCGGCCAGCTTGTTGCGCATCAGGGTCTCAATGGCGGCATCGCATAATTCGGCGGCGCTGTAGGGCACCTTGAGGCCCAGTATCTTGGCCGAGTTGACCAGTCTGATCATATGCTCTTCAAGCCGGAAGACCTCGGAGCTGCCGTCGGTACACTGGTAGGCCCGGATGCCTTCGAAGACGCCGGCACCATAGTGCAGTGTATGGGTCAGGACGTGGACATTTGCCTCGTCCCAGGGGACTTGTTTGCCATCAAACCAGATGGTTTCCGATTTTTGGACCATGAAATTCGCTCCTTGGGAAGTGTGTGGCAGGAAGCCTCGACAATGCACGAGTAAAAAATGAAAAGTATGAAAAAGCGACCACAAGGTCAAGATGCGATGCCAAAGGCCTCGGAATTTCATTTTGACAGGCCAAGGCGTCGAGAGTAAGAAATCTACTCTTGCACCCATACTTATTTCAGGAGTTTCTTGCCATGTCCAAATTCGCGAGAGTCGATAGGCTCCCCCCTTACGTCTTCGCCCAGGTCAACGAGTTGAAGATGAAGATGCGCCACGCGGGCGCGGACATCATTGATCTTGGCATGGGCAACCCCGACGTGCCCACTCCCAAGCCTATCCTCGACAAGCTGACTGAAGCCGCCTATCGACCCGGCAACTCCAAGTATTCGGCATCCAAGGGCATCAAGGGACTGCGCAAGGCTATTCGCGACTGGTATCTACGCCGTTATGATGTCTCCCTTGACGACAACCAGGAGGTCTGTGTGACCATGGGGGCCAAGGAGGGGTTAGCCCACTTGGCGCTGGCCATGCTCAGCCCCGGCGACGTAGTCCTCGCCCCGGACCCGGCCTACCCCATCCATCCTTACGCCTCCATCATCGCGGGAGCCGACGTACGTAGGGTGCCCATCGGTCCCGGCCAGGACTTTTTCGAGAACCTGGAAACAGCCGTGCGTCATACATGGCCCAAGCCAAAGCTCCTGATCATCAACTTCCCGCACAACCCGACCACCCAGTGCGTGGAGCTGCCCTTTTTCCAGCGCATTGTGGACTTCGCCCGCGAACACAAGCTTTTCGTCATCCACGACCTTGCATATGCGGACTTCGTCTTTGACGGCTACACCGCCCCGAGCTTCATGCAGGCCGAAGGGGCCAAGGACGTGGGCGTGGAGTTCTTTTCCATGACCAAGAGCTACTCCATGGCGGGTATGCGCGTGGGATTTTGCGTGGGCAACCCGGACATGGTTCAGGCCCTGACCCGCCTCAAAAGCTATCTCGACTACGGCATCTACCAGCCCATTCAGATTGCAGCCACCTGCGCCCTCAATGGCGACCTGGGCGAGAATCCAAAATTCACCACCGAGGACATGGACAAGGCGGTGAAAGAGATCATGTCCGTGTACACAGACCGGCGCGACGCCCTGTGTGAAGGTCTCAACCGCATCGGCTGGACCGTGACCCCGCCCAAGGCGACCATGTTCCTATGGGCTCCCATTCCCGAGGAGTTCCGCCACATGGGCTCGGTGGAGTTTGCCAAGATGCTTCTGCAGGAAGCCGAGGTGGCTGTTTCTCCCGGCCTCGGATTCGGCGAGTACGGCGACGACCATGTCCGGTTCAGTTTTGTGGAGAACCGTCACCGCACCAATCAGGCAGTGCGCAATCTCCGAAAATTCTTCGGAAAGGGCTAATCGAGGTTTTCATGGACGTGATACGACTTGGCTTGGCCGGCTTCGGCACCGTCGGCACCGGCCTGGCCCGGATACTGGACATAAACGGAGAGCGCATTGAAAAGCGGCTGGGCAAACGCATAGAGATCAGGCGCGTACTCGTGCGGGATCTCGACAAGACGCGCTCCTTCGATCCCGGCCCGGGCGTGACTTTCACCAGTGATCCCGAAGCCTTGGTCAACGACCCGGACATTGACATCGTGGTCGAGCTGATGGGCGGCCTGGACACGGCCAAGGCGCTGATCCTCAAGGCTTTCGCTGCGGGCAAGCATGTTGTCACGGCCAACAAGCACCTGTTGGCCGTGGACGGCTTGGAACTCTTCGAGGCTGCTGCCGCCAGCGGCACGGGACTCATGTTCGAGGCCAGTTGCGCAGGCGGAATACCCATTGTCCAGACCCTCAAGGAGAATCTGGCCGGCGACGAGATCGTCAAGATGCTCGGCATCATGAACGGCACGGCCAACTACATCCTCTCCGAGATGACCACCAAGGGCATGGATTTTACCACCGCACTGGACGAGGCCAAAGCTCTTGGCTACGCCGAGGCGGACCCCACCTTCGACATCGAAGGACACGATACCGCCCACAAGCTCTGCGTTCTCATCCGCATGGCCTTCGGCGTGGACTACCCCCTGGATACTCTGCCCGTGCAGGGCATCTCCACAGTCACGCCGCTCGACATCGAGTTCGCCCGCCGCTTCGGCTACCGGATCAAGCTGCTGGCCCACGCCAAGAAGGTGGACGACAGGCTCGAAGCGGGAGTCCATCCGGCTCTGGTGCCCTATACCTATCTCCTGGCCCGAGTGGGCGGCAACTACAACGCCGTCCGCCTGGAAGGCAACGCGGTTGGACCTATCATGCTCCACGGGCAGGGTGCAGGCGATCTGCCGACAGGCAGCGCCGTGCTGGCCGACATCATGAACCTCGCCCGCCAGACCGGCGGTCGTTGCCACATGCTTGACAACACGGGCTTTCGCAACCAGCATATCTCAATGGCCGCCATCGTGCCACCGGGCGAATCGGAGTCGAAGTTCTATTTCCGATTCACCGTGGCCGACCGAACAGGTGTCATGGCAGCCATCGCCCGTTCCATGGCTGAACACGGCGTATCCATCGCCCAGGCGGTGCAGGATGGCGAGGCCGGAGCCGAGGGCGTTCCGCTGGTTATCATCAGTCACGAGACCCGGGCCGAGGCCGCCGAAGCCGTCATCGCCGAAGTGGACGCCCTGGATTTCAGCGTCGAACCCTGCGTCTGCTTCAGAATCCTCTAACGGGACCATCATGAAACTTCTCTATCTTGTTGCCGACGGCATGGGCGACTGGCCTCTCGAGGAACTGGGCGGCAAAACCTGCATGGAGGCGGCGCACACCCCTTATATGGACGAGCTGGCCAGGACCGGCATTGTCGGCCGCGCCAAAACTGTGCCCGATGACATGCCCCCCGGCTCGGACGTGGCCAACATGTCCCTGCTCGGCTTTGATCCGGCCCGTCACCACACCGGCCGCGGTCCCATCGAGGCGGCCGCCCAGGGCCTCGTCCTCGACCCGGACGACCTTGTCTGGCGGCTCAATCTGGTCACTGTCTCCAAACTGACCATTGACGGCTACATGCGCGACTACTCCTCCGGCCACATCTCCACCGAGGTTTCGCGCCCGGTCATCGAGGCCCTGCAACAAAAGCTTGGCAACGACACCTACGTCTTTTATCCAGGCGTCCAGTACCGACACCTGCTTGTCCAGAAGGGCGGCGCCTTGACCGATGACGCCCGACTCAAGATCAATCCGCCACACGATATCACCGACAAGCCCATCAAGTACGATCTGCGAGCCTTTTCCCGCAGCTCGCCACTCTGGGACCTCGTCTTTGAGGCGGCCGACCTGCTTGCCGATCGGGATATCAACATGAGCATGGCCAACGCCATATGGCCATGGGGTCAGGGCCGTCCCCTCATGCTACCCGACTTCGCCGAAATCTTCGGCCTGCGAGGCGCGGTCATCTCGGCTGTGGACCTGATCAAGGGATTGGGCAATGCCTCGGGAATGCGTGTCCTTGACATAGAAGGGGCCACCGGCCTGCTCGACACCAATTATCAGGGCAAGGTCGACGCCACCCTCAACTTTCTTGAAAATAACGATTTCGCCTTCGTCCACCTTGAAGGGCCGGACGAGTGCGGTCACGGCGGGAACGCAGCCGAGAAGGTCGAGGCCATCAACCGTTTCGACGCCCGTGTCGTCGCCCCGCTGCTGGCCGCCCTCAAGGGCCGCGACGTGGGCTTCATCGTCACCTGCGATCACTTCACGCCAATCGCCGAGCGCACCCACACCACGGACCCGGTCCCCTTCATCATCAACGGCCCCGGCTGCCCAGCCTCGGGCGTGGATGGATTCAGCGAAAAGACGGCCGCAAGCACCGGCCTGATCCTGGACAAAGGGCATGACCTGCTGCCCTTTGCCCTCAAGACCTTGGGGATGCGGGTATGACCGCCGCCATACAGTTTCCGGCCTCGTCCAGTTGGTACCGCCACTATGTCTCCTATGGAGAAACCGACACTATGGGCGTTCTTTACTATGCCGAATATCTGCACATCTTCGAACGCGCACGGAGTTTTTTCATTCGTGAACATGGCATGAGTTACGCCGAGGTGGAACGGCGCGGCATCATCCTGCCCGTGCGCGAGGCCCAATGCCGCTACCGCGTCCCGGTCCGATTTGACGACGAGATTCTCGTCCATGTCGGCATCACTCGGTGGAACCGGGCCTCCATGCTCTTTGGTTACGAGGTCATGAATCATGACAGGACCGTACTCCATGCCACGGGCATGACCGAACACGCCGCCGTGGACGCCACCGGCAGGCCTGTGCGCGTACCAGACTGGCTGCGTGAACTCTTTGCCTGATCACCCTTTCCCTTTTGACAAACCACC
The DNA here is from genome assembly GCF_009729555.1 of Pseudodesulfovibrio alkaliphilus. Classification (NCBI taxonomy): domain Bacteria; kingdom Pseudomonadati; phylum Thermodesulfobacteriota; class Desulfovibrionia; order Desulfovibrionales; family Desulfovibrionaceae; genus Pseudodesulfovibrio; species Pseudodesulfovibrio alkaliphilus. The sequence goes on along the minus strand of NZ_WODC01000007.1, from coordinate 51,021 downwards.
CCCTTTTATCTTGAAACTCATCAAGATCGTGATGCTTTCTTAACGGAAACACCTTAAACAAGCGTTTACATCCTGCCGAGCCTCTGGCACACTTTGCCTATGTTCATCGATGCCCACATGCACGCCTTTCATCCAAAAATCGCACAAAAGGCACTCGCTCAACTGGATGACCACTACACCATCACCCCGGTGGGCACCGGCACCTTGGACGATCTGCTGAACCGGCTTGACCGGGCGCATCTTGACTCGGCCGTGGTCCTTACCGCCGCCACCACCCCGGCCCAGGTCATTCCGGCCAACGACTGGGCGCTGTCCATCAAACGGGACCATCCCCGGCTCATCCCTTTCGGCACGGTTCATCCCGGCTTCAAGGCCATGGAAGACGAGCTAGACAGGCTGGAGGAAAACGGGATCAAGGGCTTGAAATTCCACCCGGATTTTCAGGGTTTTCGACTCGACGATCCGGCACTGTACAATGTCATGGAAATGGTCGGAGACCGATTCGTCTGCCTTTTCCATGTTGGCGACACCCTGCCGCCCGACGACAATCCCTCATGCCCGAGAAAACTTGCCCAATTGCGCAAGGTCTTCCCGGCTCCGGTCATGATCGCCGCTCACATGGGCGGTTACCGCCACTGGGAATACGCCCTGGAACATCTGGCGGCCACGGACGTGCTGGTGGATTCGTCAAGCACCCTGGATTTCGTGGACGACGCCATGTTGCTGCGCCTCTACCGCGCCTTTGGCAGCCGCCGTATCCTCTTTGGCAGTGATTATCCCCTGTTCGATCCGGGCTGCGAGATTGAGCAGCTCCGGCGACGCCTTAGCCTCTCCACTATAGAGCTTGAGGCCATCCTGGGCAACGCTGCTGATATCCTGATGCCGGGAAATGCCACCTTTTTCTCTGATAACGATCACTCGGATGCTGCCTGAGCCCCATTTGTTCATTCCACTTGCTGCATCGCCCAATCAACCTGAGCTGACAGAAAATTGTTGCCCCGGGAAACTGTGAACGTGTATGGTAGCAATATTAGACCTTCTCAACCATGGGGGATATGTCATGAAACGAATTTTCGCCGCCATGCTGGCCCTTGCCATGCTCCTGTCGCTGACCGCTTGCGGAAGCAAGAGCTATGAAGTCACCACCAAGACGGGTAGGACCTTCAACACCCAAGGCTCGCCCAAGTACGACATGAAGAGCGAGACCTACACGTTCACGGATGAGGAAGGAAAAGAAGTGATCATCAATCAGTCCGACGTGGACATCATCCGCGAAAGCGGCAAGTAGCCACTCCAGATTCCGAGCTTGCAAGCCCCCGGTCGCGTGACAGGGGGCTTTCCAGTGCCCTGCACCTCAGATCAGGTCGATTATGGAGCCGAAACCGGGATCAAAAAGCCGCTTGTGGGTTCGGACGACGAATCCATCGGTCATGCCCGAGATATAGTCGCAAAGCATACGTCTGCGACCGTGCGGGTCGTCGCATCCGAGAATGGCCGCGTGGTAATGATCCGGCAGCAGCCGCAAGATGGAGTTCGCCTTGCCGACATACTCATCCTCAAAAACCGCAAAAACCTTGCGCAGGATGATACCTCCCTTGTATTCGAGCTGATGCACCTGCGGAGTGCGAAACACCAGATCTCTGGCCAGTTTCTGCATGAGTTTGCAGCGTTGACCGACCTCGGGAGGCACCGAGATGTCGTATAGGTAGCGATTTGTCCTCTCGGCCAGCGGGTTGTCGCGGCGGACCAGGGCCGTAGCGTGGATGAACTGGCCGATAAGCCGCGCCAGAAACGGGCCGAAACCGTCGTTCAAGACCGCATCGCACAAGGCATCGAGAAACCCAATGTCCTCGGTATCCAGTCCGGGTGCCTGTTCGTCCCGCCAATTGCGCAGTTTCTTGATGGAGATGAATCCGGCACGAATGGAATCATCCAGGTCATGGACCGAATAGGCGATGTCATCGGCCCAGTCCATGATCCTGCATTCCAATGATTTGAATGAATTCAGTTCTTTCCCGGAGTTGAAAAGATCACGCAGGCACATGCCCGGGCTGATGAAGTCGAGCACCTCCTCCTGGTTGTCGTAGAGAAAATGCCTGTCCTTGTCGGCCGAATCCCGAAACAGCGTTTTGTACTTGAGCATCCCGTCAAGAAAAGCCCTGGTGGGCTTCATGCCGGTCCAAACCGCCTTCTGGCGGTAGAACAGGCCCACCAGGATGCGCAGATTCTGGGCGTTGCCCTCGAAGCCCCCGGACGGGCGCATCAGCTCATTGAGCGCCCTCTCCCCGGCATGGCCGAATGAGGGATGTCCGATGTCATGCGCCAGACAGATGGATTCCACCAGATCCTGGTCAATGTGAAATCCGTCGCCAAGCTCGGCCGCAGAGCGGTTGAGATGGTTGACGATGGAACGCCCGATCTGGGAGACCTCGATGGAATGGGTTAGCCGGGTGCGATAAAAGTCGAACTCGCCCGAGAGAAAAACCTGGGTCTTGGACTGGAGCCGCCGAAAGGCAGGAGAATAGATAATACGGTCTCGGTCCTGCTCGAAAGGGGTGCGCCCCTTGTCGTGGCGGGACTGCCCATGTCCGATGCTCTCGGTGTCGAAATCGGTGTAAAAACCGTTTTCCATTGGTTCCCCCGCAGGATAGTGAGCCCCGCCGTGTCGGTCTATTCCAGAACTCCGGCCATAAGCGGACCGATGCGGCTTGGCGTGTCTTCTTCAGAAGTGGGCAGCATGCCGAGGATGCGGCCGCGATACATGACGGCGATCCGGTCCGCCAGTTGCAACGCCTCGTTGAGATCGCCAGTGACCAGGAGAACACCCGCCATCTCGCGTGCTTCGAGCAGCCGCCGCCAGACCTCTTCGGTGGCCGAAACATCAAGCCCCTGAGTGGGCTGCTCGGCCACGATGAAGCGCGGCTGGCGGTACAACTCGCGAGCCAGCACGGCCTTTTGCAGGTTGCCGCCGGAAAGTTGCCAGGCCAGGGCATGAATACGGCCTGGCCGGATATCGTATTTCTTGATCAGTTCCTCAGTGTCGCGCTCGGCACGACGTTTGTCGAGCCACATCCCCCTGGCGAACCCCTTGCGCGTGGTCAGCAGCAAGTTGTCCACAAGGTTCTGGTTGCGCATGGTGGCCAGACCGAGCCGATCCTCGGGAATGTAGCACATGGACCGATTCCAAGTGGATTCGGCGAAGAACTTGCGCCATGGCTGGCCCATGATGAAGACGGTGTCAACGGGCGGCTTGACCAGCCCCGTGACGGCCTCCACCAGCTCCTTTTGCCCGTTGCCCGCCACGCCGACAACGGCCACGATCTCGCCCTGACGCACCTCCAGGTTGACATCTGTCAGCCCAATGCCCGTCATGTCCCTGATTTCAAGCACCGGCTCGCCGATCTCTACAGGTTGGCGGTCCACCTCAAGCAGCACCTCCTTGCCCACCATGCGCGAGGCCAGTTCGGCCTTGGATTCGATGGCGGTCGGGTCCAGCTCGCCTTCAATTCGACCACGCCGGAGGATGGCAATCTCGTCGGCCAGGGCAATGACCTCCTCCAGCTTGTGGCTGATAAAGATGACCGACTTGCCCTGCTCTGTCATGCGCCACAGTGCTTCAAAGAGCCTGTTGGTCTCCTCGGGCGTGAGCACGGCCGTGGGCTCGTCAAAGATGAGAATGCGGCTTTTGCGATAAAGCAACTTGAGAATCTCCACCAATTGGCGCTCGCCCATGGACAGGTCGCTAATGCGCCGCGAAACGTCAACGGCCAGTCCGTATTCCTCGGCCAAGGCGGCCACCCGAGCCTCCATCTCGTCCGGCTTGATGAAAAACCCACCCTCCTGGCCGAGCAGCACGTTTTCCGCCACGGTCATGGAATCCACAAGCATGAAATTCTGGTAGACCATGCCGATCCCGGCGGCGATGGCGTCTCTTGAGGACTCGAAGCGCACGGGGTGACCATCCACCTCCATGGAACCGGAGTCGGGCTTGTAGCGACCGGCCAGCATGCTCATCAAGGTGGACTTGCCCGCCCCGTTTTCGCCAAGAAGCGCCTTGATGCGGCCGCAGTGGATATCAAGGTTGATGGCATCGTTGGCCAGCACCTTGCCAAAACGCTTGGTCACGTCCTTAAGCCTGACCACGGGCACGGCCCCATCGGGCAGCGCCCTCACCCGAGCGGGCCGGACATAGCGCAATTCGGACATGGGCTAGGCCTCCGGCTCAATATTGGTGCCCAAAGCGGCCGGGGCGTCGATGCGGCGACCGCGCCAAGCCGAGAAGATGAGCACCAAAATGGTCAGCAGGTAAGGGAGCATCAGAAGCAGCGATGACGGGATGTGGGTTCCCATGGCCTGAAGTCGAAGTTGAAAGGCCATCACCCCGCCGAAGAGATAGGCCCCGATCACTGCCCGGCCCGGCCGCCAGAAGGCAAAGATGACCAGAGCAACGGCGATCCAGCCGCGCCCACCGGAAAGACCGTTGGTCCACAGATGGGTATAGGCCAGCGAAAGATACGCCCCGCCAAGGCCGATGAGAAATCCGCCAGTCAGCACTGCGAAATAGCGCAAGGCCACGGGCTTAAGGCCGACCGCAGCCGCAGCGGCGGGCATTTCCCCCGTGGCCGTGACGTGAAGCCCGAGACTGGTCCGTCGGAAGAAGACCCAAAAGAGCAAGGGAATGACAAAAGAAATGTAGACCAGCATGTCCTGGCGGAAGAAGATGTCGCCGACCACGGGAATAGCCGAAAGCAGCGGGAAGGCGAAAGGATCGAAGCCGGGAGCGGCAAGCCCAACGTAGGGAACGCCGAGAAAGGTACTCACGCCAAGACCGAGAATGGTCAGGGCCAGGCCGGAAACCACCTGGTTGCCAAGGCAGGTGATGCAGACAAAGGCGTGGAGCGAGGCGAAGAGGAGTCCAGCCGTACCGCCAGCCAGAAAGGCGAGCCAGGGCGAACCTGTGGCAAAGCTGGTCACAAAGGCGGCCAGGGCGGCCACAGCCATGATCCCCTCGACCCCCAGGTTGAGCACCCCGCCCTTCTCGGTCATCATCTCGCCCAGAGTGGCGTAGAGGATCGGTGTGCCCGACTGCACCGCGGCGGCCATGAGCGGTATGGTGAATTCCCACATGGGCGTCACTCCTCCCCTTCAAGCGGGACGCGCTCGATGCGGTAAGTCAGAAAGAACTGGCCGGCCAGCACCGTAAGCAGGATCATACCTTCCATGATCACGCCGAAGGCGGCCGGGATCTGCAACTCAAGCTGAAGGTTCTCCACCCCCACCCGCAGGGCGGCCAGCAGAAAGGAGCCAAAGGCGATATTGAGGGGTTCGAGCCGGGCCAGCCAAGCCACCACAATAGCCGTATAGCCATACCCCACCATCAGGCTGGGCTGCAATCGATTGAGCACGGCCGAGGTCTCGATGCACCCGGCCCAACCGGCAAATCCGCCGGAGAGACACATGACGAACATGGTCAGCAGACCGTAGCGGATCTTGGCATAGCGGGCCACGCGGGCTCCCTCTCCGCTGGCCTTGAGCTCGAAACCGAGACGGGTGAAGCGCATGAAAGCCCACAACCCGGTGCCAACCACGGCGCAGAAGAGCAGACCCCAATGAACACGGCTCGTGCCGATGCCCACGATGACCGCCCCGGAAGTGAACTCTGGCGTCATGGGAAAACCGAAGCTGGTCGGGTCCTTCCATACGCCAAAGACAAGGTAGTCAAGAAGGAGGATGGCGATGTAGTTAAGCATCAATGTCGAGATGATCTCGTTGACGCGCAGCTTGAGCTTGAGCACGGCCGGGATGAAGGCCCAGGTTCCGCCCAGCAGGAAGGCCATGATGAACATGAGCGGCATCAGCCCGTACCATGGCAGATGCGGGAAACTGAGCGCCATCCAGGTGGCCCCGATGGCCCCCAGGGCGAATTGCCCCTCGGCCCCGATGTTCCATATTTGCATCCGAAAAGCCACGGCCACGCCGAGAGAACACAGGAACAGAGGTATGGCTTTGAGCAGCGCCCCCTCAAGGGCCCAGAGATTGCCAAAGCTCCCTTCCCAGAGGATGAGCATCCCCTGCAGGGCGTCCTTGCCCTGCCCCGCAAGGAGCAGGCCGCTCACGACCAGCGAAAAGAGCAGGGCGCCCAGGAAAATGACCAGGGCGCCCCACTTCCAGGGTTCATCTCGTTTTCGTATCTTCAGTGCCATCTGTCCGAGTCTTTACTCGGCCGAACCGACGACGCCTTCCACGAACCAGGTCATGCCGAGCATTTCCTCGTCAGTCATGGAAGTTCCCTCGGGAACGGCGATCTCGCCCTGCTGGTTCTTGATGGGACCGGCGAACACGGTGTCAACGCCGTTCATCATCTCGTCGCGCTTGGCCAGCACCATGGTCTTGACATCCTCTGGGACCATCGGCCCCATGGGCGCGATGTCCACCACACCGTCACGCATGGACCACCACAGCGCCTGATCGCCCTGCCAGGAGCCGTCGCGCACCTGTTCCACCGTCTTGACATACATGGGCGCCCAGTTCCACATGGCCGAGGTCAGGTGCGCCTTGGGCGCAAAGGAAGACATGTCGGAATTGTAGCCTACAGAGTAGGCTCCGGCTTCCTGTGCTGCTTCCTGCGGGGCCGGGGAATCCTGATGCTGTGCGATGACATCGCAACCCGCGTCGAGCAGGCTCTTGGCAGCGTCCTTCTCCAGAGCCGGGTCATACCAAGTCTTGGTCCAGACCACGCGCACCTCGGCCTCGGGGTTGGACTGACGCACACCCAGGGCATAGGCGTTGATGCCGCGGATGACTTCGGGAATGGGGAAGGCGGCCACGTAACCGAGCCTGTTGGACTTGGTCATGGCACCGGCCACCAGACCTGTCAGGTAACGAGCCTGATAGATGCGGCCGAAGTAGTTGTTGACGTTCTCGGACTTCTTGAAGCCGGAGCAGTGCATGAACCGGACGCCGGGAAATTCCTTGGCCACCTTGATGGTCGGGTCCATGTAGCCGAAGCTGGTGGTGAAGATGATGTCGAAATCCTTGCGGGCCATGTTGCGAATGACGCGCTCGGAGTCGGCGCCTTCGGGCACGGACTCGACATAGGACGTTGTGGCAAAATCCAGAGCCTCAACGGCCTTGCGGCCCAGATCATGGGCATAGGAGTAGCCCGCATCGCCCACGGGCGAGACGTAAACAAATCCGGCTTTGACCGTCTTCTCCTCGGCAGGAGCGGCCTCTTCCGCAGCCTCGGTGGCTCCGTCGGGGGTAGCCTCGGATTTGGCCGGTGCCTCGGCCTTAATCTCCTCGGGTGCTTCGGCGCAGGCGAAAAGGGACAGCATGAGCGCCAGCGACAGGGCGGACGCAGCGATAAGTTTCATCATTTTTTTCATCGTGGACCTCTCCATGTGCGTTTATATCAACCAATAATATCCCAGCATGATTCTTTGGGCAACACCCACTTCCATGAAGCGAACTTCATCACTTCGTAATATCTGAATATTTATTTTCAACTCTACCCTGAGGTCTGGATGATGGGCTGGACGAACTGGGTGCCGGCATCCCACGGAAAAAGTATCCAGGTATCCTGGCTGACCTCGGTAATGAAGGTTTCGACCATGGGCCTCCCGGCGGGCTTGGCATAGACGGTGGCAAAATGGGCCTTGGGCACCATGTCGCGGGCAATCTGCGCGGTTTTGCCAGTGTCCACAAGGTCGTCGATGAGCAGCCATCCTTCGCCGTCGTTATCCACAGTCTTGAGTACCGTGGCAGTGCCCTGATTCTTCCAGTCGTAGCTGGCAAGACAGATGGTGTCGATGAGACGGATGTCCAGTTCGCGGGCGATGATGGCCGCAGGCACGAGCCCGCCCCGAGTGATGGCAACGATGCCCTTCCACGGCCCCTTCTCCATCAACCGCCACGATAAGGCGCGACAGTCACGCTGCAACTGTTCCCAGGAAACGGGATACATCTTCTGGTAGCGGCTCTGGTCACCCATGTTGGTCGATCTCCTGGCTTTTATCCAAGGGGAAGGAACGGAAGAACAGTGCATTTACCCTTGTTCGTCCGATTAATCAAGGAATTGTGACAGGCCAGACAAGACAGGCACAACACACTGCTTTTTATAGATATAAATTACAAACAAGGCGCTATGGGCACTCCCTCGTCCGCCAGCCACTGCACGCCATGAATGGCCGCGCCGTAGAGGCCGCTACGGTCATCTGCATTGAGCCGCACTGGTAGTGTGCACAAAAAATCGGCATGGGTGGAGCAACTGCGGAATTCATCCAGAAATTCTGGGATAGTGACGAACAGGGCGTTTCTGGCGGCCACCCCGCCTCCGATTACCAGGCCGCCCCTGGACATGACAGCCAAGGCCCAGTTGCGGCACGCCCGGCCGTAGAACCGGGCAAACCATCTGGCTGTGGGGCTTTCAGGGGTGATGACGGCGGAAATGTCGGCAGGAGAAAGCCACTGGCCCGTAAGATGGGCATGAAGAAGACGCAACCCCGGACCAGAGACCACCACATCGGCCTCGGCGCAGCCGCGCCCGGTCTCGCGGCGGACAAACGCCTCGAATTCGGCCTCGTCAGATCCAGTGAAGGGAAAAGCCATGTGCCCCGCCTCGGATGCCAAGGCGATCCACCTTCCCCGGTCTGGAATCAACGCGGCATGGCCGAGTCCCGTGCCCGCGCCGATGATCCCCACCACTCCGTCCGGGTTGGCCTGACCCGGCTGGAGAATCCGGGCGTGGTCCATGACCCGGCTGCGGCAGGCCTGGGCCTGGGCCGCGAAGTCATTGATCAGGCAGGCCCGATCCGCGCCAAGTTCAACATCGCCCAGATCCAAGTCCCAAGGCACGTTGGGCAGTCGGCATCTGGTTCCGTCGACAACCGGACCGGCCACGGCCAGCACCGCTGCATCAAAGCCAGAGTCAAGGGCGAAGCCGCTCTCCCGAAGCTGGTCGATCAGGTGGGCAAAGGATGTGGCCTCACGGGAGGCGAGCCACCGGGCTTCTCCCATGTCAAGCACACCGCTCACAGCCTTGAAGACCGCAAATCTGCTATGAGTGCCGCCTATGTCGGCAGCCAGAATTCTGACCATGTCCTGCCCTCCGCCATGAGGGCAATCTAGCACAATCGGCGGCGAATGACAGCCCGCAGGGGATTGAAACCTGCAAATCCGCCAAGGGCTGATTCGCTCGGTGAATGCCGCGACCGTCAGAGCAGAACGCGAAGAGAGCGGAAGCTTACGCGACCCGACTCACCGCAGCATCGTTTTCTTCCCGGGCTTCGTCAGGGGTGACGAGGTCTTCCACATCCAGGGGGCTGCTGCGTTTTTCAACATATTTGCGGGTGATGCGACGCAGGGTCTCGGTCTTACCCTCGCGCTCGCTGGGGCTGAGAAATGAAGCGAGCTTGCGCTCGAGTTTGTAGGAATTCTGCTCCTTGCTGATGGCCACGATGCCTTCCAGTACGAGCTTTTGATTCAAAAGTTCCACCCTCGTCGAGTAATTAATATTTTCAGCTATGGGTGAAAAGACGAGGTTGCTAAGAACCAATCCATAGAGGGTGGATATGAAGGCCACGGGGATGTTCTTGAGAATGACGGCCGTATCGTTGATGCCCATAAGCAGGCCGATGAGCCCGATGACGCTGCCCGCCACACCGAAAGCCGGGGCCATTTTCGCCATGGTCTGGAAAAACCGCTCGCTCTGCTGTCGGCGCAGTGTGAAGAAGGCCATCTCGGTATTGAGTGTCTCGCGGATTTCCTCCTCCTTGTAGTTATCCACAAGAAGGATAAGACCGTTCTTCAGAAACGAACTGGTGGCCCTGGCTTCGCTTCGTTCCAGGGAAAGCAGCCCGTCCACCTTGCTCTTGACCGAGAGGTCGAGCAGGGTGTTGACGATCTCGCCGGGGGTGACGTGGCCATTGGTGTAGGCGTTTTTGGCCACCTTGAAGGCGTTACGGATGTGGGCCGTCGGATAACTGACGAGCATGGCCGCGCAAAGACCGGAAACCACCACCAGGAACGCGGCCAGATTCCAGTAGGCCGAAGCGGCGCCTGTCAACAGAAAACTGCCTACGAAAAGCAGCAGGCTGAGTATCACGCCGATGAGATTTTTTCGATTCATGGCTTCCTCCGACCGGGTCAGTTTTCGTTGATAATGAGAATTTCCACGCGCCGGTTCATTGCCTGATTGCCTGGATTGGTGCCGGGCAGTTCGGGATGGAGCGCCCCCCTGCCGGTGATGGTCACTCGCCTTGGATCAACGCCGAAGCGGTTCATGAGCAAATCCGCCACAGCGGCCGCCCGGCCGGTGGACAGAGCAAATCCGCCCATGGCACCACCCCCCTCGGCCTCGTCTTCTGACGCATGACCCACCACATGGACCATGCCCACACTCAGACGGGCGACAGCTGATACCTCCTGAAGATACTGCTCCGCTTCAGCCCCTGTCCCCTGCTCTCCTGCACGAAAGAAAAGATCGCCACGCAGACTGACGCGCACTCGCCCCGCCCCTTCGCGGATCACTGTCACCCCATCGGCACGCGAACGGAAAAGCACCTGGTTATCTGCCATACGCACCGTGTCCCGCGAGCCATGGGTGTCTGCCCGGGACGAGAGTTGTCCGATGAGCCCGACAAGCGGATCAAGCGCCCCCATGTCCCGCGCCTGTTCCGCGCTTTGTCGGCTGAAGAGCACCCGCACATCCTGGTGGGTGCTGGCGTAAATGAACAAGACCACGAAAAGCACGAACATGACCATCATCAGGTCTGCCCAGGGCACGGCCCAATCGTTCACTCCCGTGGAACGCCCCCCCCCTTCAATCTGGTCGAAAGAGGATAGTCCCTTGGCGAAATCAATGTTGATGTCTGGCATGGTTCTCCCGCGCCTGAGGCGCACCCGCACTGAAGCAAGAACCACGCCATGAACGCAACCCTGCGAAATGGCGTCATTCCATAACCCAAAGCCGACGAAAACCCGCCGCTCATCACTCCCCGCGGCGGAATTACGTCGCCCACAGGGGAGCAACAGACGCAAAGCGACCCCCCAAATGCTTCATTGACTGTCCTGCAAAAGTGAGCCAGCTTCAGGCCACCATGAAACAGCGCACTCCCGGCCCATTCACGTCCACGGTTCCCATCGTCCTCGCCTCTGCCTCCCCCCGCAGGCGGGAGTTGCTGGCCGATCTCGGCCTTGATTTCGAGGTGGTTCCCAGCCGGGCAACAGAACCCGCACCGCTGCCCGGGGAAAAGGCCGACGACTATGCAGGTCGCATGGCGAGAATGAAAACCATGGAAGTTGCTGAACGGTTTCCAGAACGTACCGTGCTCGGTGCGGACACCATTGTGGTCCTCGGTGACAGGATCATGGGCAAACCGTCCGACCCCGGCAATGCCCTGTCCATGCTCACAGCCCTCTCGGGCCAGACCCACCAGGTAATTTCCGCCTTCTGCCTGATGACCCCTGGCCGCACCCCCCTGACCCGAGCCGTGACAACCGATGTGGACATGCGCGCCTCAACCGAGGCCGAGTTACGCGCCTACATCGCAACCGGCGAGCCCATGGACAAGGCCGGGGCCTACGCCATCCAAGGCGTGGGCACCTTCCTGGTCACGGCCATCAGGGGGTCATACACCAACGTCGTGGGGTTGCCGGTTGCACGGGTGCTGGAGGCACTGGTCGAGGGGGGACTCGTCCGGCCCCGGAATAGCTGAAGGCGAGCCTCCCCTACTTCTTTCTGGGGCTGGCGTAGAGAATCGTCTCATGCAGGGCCGCATGATGATGGCCTAAATAATAGCTATAGCCGCCTGAGATTTCACGGATCAGCCTGGGCAGATGATAGAGATCCTTCGGGGTATGGTACAGGGAGATGGCCAGCTTCGGCGTGAACTTGCCTATGGTTTCCATGGCCCCCTTGATGGCCTCGGCCTCGGCCCCTTCCACATCGAGCTTGATCAGGTCAACCCGCTTCAGGCGGCTGGCCTTGACGAACTCGTCAACGGAGATCACCTCGCATTGCACGGAACCCTGGCCACCGCCGCTTGACACATGTGTGCCCTGGCCAGACAGGTTGAAATGCAGGATGTCTTTTCGACTCCACAGCCCCAGCGGCACAACCTGGTAGTTGGGACACCTCTCGCCAAGGGCGTCGTTGGCCTTGCAAAAGCCAACGGGATCAGGCTCAAAACCATAGATTCTTCCTTGCTCGCCCACGGCCCTGGAGAATTGGGTCTGCGCACCGACAAACTCGGAAACACCGCCGTCAACAATGATGTCGCCCTCCTCGGGCCTGACACTGGGGTGGAAATACTCGGGATACTCGGAAACCCTCAGGTAGCCGACATTCCCTGTCTCCAAGGCCCGAATCCGCGCCGCGAAAACCTCCCGGCTCTCTCTGTCCTCGAGTTGGTTGAAAACGAACTCCAGAGAATCTTTGTTCTCATTGAAATAGTTGGGAATGTGTGTGGTGGAAATGACCGCGTTGTAGGGAATGGGCATGAAGTTGAAGAACGAATCGTATCCGACCCGGGCCAAGAGTTTGGCACAATCCGCAAGCACGCCGTAGTCATAGCTATGATGAAAATGTACAATGTCGAACGACACATTGCCTGCAAGCACACTGATGGGGAAGACGTTGATCGGTTGGCCGTTCCTGTCGGCACCGATCTCCCTCGGAAGATTCTGCTTGTGATCGAAGACAAACACCCCCCGGACATTCTGCATCAACGAATCCGGGATGTGCGTGATGGCCGCGGCGCGGCAAACGATGGCCAGATTGTGGCTGTTCGGAAAGGAATTCGGCCGCAGCAGCGGTGCCTTCTTGATGTATTCCAGAAGCCCCATGACATCTCCTTAGTCCCGCGTGAAGGCCGCCACGCCACCGCCATGATAAGGGAGGCCCGGATCCATCGCGGTCACAGGTTCTTTCGTTAGCCGACCCGGGGAATTATCTCAACGAAAGATTTCCATGGCCCTGGAATACCCTACTTCTCGCTCACAGCCAGCAGCCCCCCGGCACAGAAGAGAATGACCGCCGTGACCCTGTTCTGCAGCCGGGTCAGGCATCTCTCGCGCAACCAGCGAAAGGTCCTGGCTCCGAAAAGGGCGTAGGTCACTGCGCTGCTGCCCTGAACGACGAAGAAGCTCGCCGCCAGGATGAGGAAATGCACATCATAGTGGCCCGGGTCGATGAACTGCGGAAAAAGCACGGTGAAGACCAGAATGGATTTGGGGTTGGACATGCCAGTGGCATAACCGAGGCAGAACAACCGCGCCAATGTCGTGGTCGGCCTCGCCGGGTCCCAGGAAGCGTCCACCGGCGGCTGCCGCCAGTTCCTGACGGCGAGAACCAGAAGATAGACCACACCGACCCACTTGATGATGCCAAATATCAGACTTGAACTCTGGACCACCACGCCAAGCCCGAGATAGACGATGAGCATCTGCGTAACATAGGCGCATGAACCGCCCGCAATGGCGGGCAGCGTCCGGGCAAATCCGTTACGCACACTCGAGGACATGGAGAACATGGTCATGGGTCCGGGCGTGTAGGCGATGGCTGTCATGAGCAGAAGATAGGCGAACCAGGTGTTGAATGCCATTGACGGCCCCTTGCAAAAAACAATGATTGCCGGACCATAATCCACTCCCAGAACAGTGTAAATACGGGCACACGGCCATGATGTTCTTTTTCCCGATTATCGGCCCCGTTGTCATTGAGGAAAAGATCCATCGCCCCTTCTTCCCGGACCGAATCGGAAACGGCTGAAATGACCAAAGGCATACCGGACGGCTGCGTCCTTGACGGTTCTTGAGAACACAAGATACAGGGACGCGAACGTAGCCAAGCCTGTTGTGCAACGATACCGTCTGCATGCTCACAGCAGCCGACGACCGCCGAGGAGAAAGACCGTGCATGTGGAACTGACAAGGCCGACCCCAAGCCATTTCCCGCGCATTGTCGAGGTGTGGGAAGCCTCTGTCAGGGCGACACATGATTTTTTGGCCGCTGAGGACATCGACTTTTTTCGTCCAATGGTCCTTGATGCTTGTTCCCAAGTCAAGGAACTGTGGGGCGCCGTAGACGAATACGGGGACATCCTCGGATTCATGGGGTGCGTCGGGAACAGAGTCGAGATGCTCTTTGTCGCCCCAGCCTTTTTCGGGCGAGGAATCGGAAGTACCCTGCTAATACATGGGATCAGGACACTCGGCGCCACGTCGGTTGACGTGAACGAACAGAATCACGGAGCCACGGCGTTTTACCTGCATCACGGATTCGAAGTGGCGGGTCGATCTCCGGTTGACGGCACTGGCAAGCCATACCCGCTGCTCCATCTGCGACTGCCGCCAAAAGCGTGCCCCCTCCCCTCCCACCCCTGAGGGGCGGACCTGAACTCGCGGCAAAAGGCCATACCGGCCCATCGAACAAGACATTAATGAGGATCTCCGTGAAATCCACATCCCCAATCAATACTCTGGGCACTGCCCTGGCCACCCTTGGCCCCATCGGACATTTTCCGAAGGCCCCTGGCACATGGGGGTCGCTGGCCGCTGTGGTGGCCGCGCCCTGGCTCTTCCTGCCCCTGCCGCTGTGGGGGCGGTTGGCCGTCCTGGCTCTGATCTTTGCGGTGGGAATCTGGGCCTGCGGGGTGGCCGAACGCACCATGGGCCGCAAGGACCCGGGCTGTGTGATTATCGACGAACTCTTCGGCCAATGGCTCACACTGCTCTTTTTCGCGGCCATGCCCATCTGGCAGCTCGGCCTCGCCTTCATCCTCTTCAGGGCCTTCGACATCCTCAAGCCCTGGCCAGTAAAATGGGCCGAGACCGCCTTCCCCGGCGGCCTGGGCGTCATGGCCGACGACGGCGTTGCCGGGCTCTACGCCCTGCTCTGCCTGCACTTTGTCGCATGGATTCTTTGAACCTGACTTCAGCGAGCCTCTGCCCCCAGACCCATGATCGTAAAAAAAAGGCCGCCCCCTCGCGGGGACGGCCTGCAAAACATCCTGTCTGCGAGCGTTACCGGACCACGAACTCGGCCCGACGGTTCTTGGCCCAGGCGGTTTCATTATGGCCGGGATCAAGAGGACGCTCCTCGCCGAAGCTGACGATGCTCATCCGGCCCGGGTCCACGCCCAGAATCACCAGATGCTCGTAGGCTGCCCGAGCCCGACGTTCGCCCAGGGCGAGATTGTATTCCTCGGTGCCGCGTTCGTCGCAATGCCCTTCGATGATCACCCGGACATCGGAGAATCGGCGCATGATGTTCGCCTTCAGCGCCAGGATGGAGCGAGCCTCCGCGTTCAGTTCGTAAGAATCAAAGGCGAAGTGAATGGTAACGCTGGTCAGCTCCTCCACCGCCTCGGCCTTGGCGCGGCGCTCGGCCTCGGAGGCCAGCGTGGATTCATCCACAGAAGGCTGCGCGGGCGCGGGCGGCGGTGTCCACCTGCTTTCGTCCGTAACCTCGACCTGAGTACCGGGGGGGGTACTGGTCGTTGTTTTTTTGGCACACCCGGCCCCGGCGACGAGCGCGAAGGCCAGAAGAATCATTGCCGCGAGATGCCATTTCGAGTTCATGCCCACTCCTTGAGGTAGGGCCGTTTTTCGGCCATTGACGTTTGAGCTGCCCGGGAAAAAGGAATTTCCAGAATATGGTGTACCTTTTCTCCGTGAAAAATCAACCCTGATCCAGTGACGATTCACCATTGCAACGCCGTATCCCACGCAGGGGCAAAGGCCTGCCCCGGCCCGGTGGAGAGCATCCGTGGCGTGTCCCCGTGCCGCGTGGTGAGATATAGCTTGAACTCACCAGTACGATTGGAGGCGAAAGCCAGAAAATATCCATCCGGGTCGAATGCTGGATATTCATCGCTTCCGGGTCCGAACGTCAACTGTTTCTCACGTCCGGTCGAAAGATCGTGGAGAAAAATCCGATGCCCCCCCGGGGTGCGATGGGTATAAGCGATGTAACGCCCGTCAGGACTGATGCAGGGATGGGTGTTGTATGTGCCGCTCATGGTCACGCGACGGACCTGCCCCGACTTCATGTCCATCAGATAAATATGCGGGTTGCCAGCACGGCCGGAGGTGAAGGCCATTTTGGAACCAATACGGTCAAAACTGGGAGAGACCTCGATATACGGACTACTCGCCAATTTGCGTTTGGGCCTGAACGATTCGTCCAGTTCATGGAGGTCCGTGGTTCCGTGAAGATTGAGGGCCGCCACAGGCATGTCGCCGGGGCCGAACATGGGGCTTATCACCGTTGTGCCGAGCCCCTGAGAGTACAAGGTGATCTTCTGCGTTTTGCTGTCGTACACCCCCAGCTCGTGGCGGGTCTTGGCTATGTGGGTGAAGATTATCTTCGACCCGTCGGCCGACCAGGACGGGCTCAGGTTGTAGCCGCCAAGTTTGGTGATGCGCTTCAGCTCGCGCCCCTGGGGCAGGACGGTGAAGATTTCCTTGCCCTCTCCCTCCTGCTTGACAAAGGCCAGCGGCGAGTCGAAGAACCCCTTCTTGCCGGTCAAGGCTTCGAGAAAGGCGGAGCAGAAACGGTCCGCGGCCTGGGCCAGGGTGATCTCGCCCACATCGTTGTATGCCTTGCCAACCACGCGGCGGCCGCCAAAAGTCTCAAAAACCCGCGCCTCCACATATCGCCCATTCCAGCCCGTGGTCATGCAAAGGTCGATACGGGCCAGCTGCATGGGCCGAAAGTCGATATCCCCGCTGCCGACGCCCCGGCTCGGGTCTCCGCCGAGCAATTCGGACAGGGGAATAACTTTCAGGAAGGGAATGTAGCTCAGGTTGTTGGCCACCAGTTCCTCGAACGCCCTGGCCTGAGGCTGGGGCAGTTCATTGCCGCCAAGCGATTTGGGCGGCAGCAGAACGATGTTGACCATGCGTTGACCGGGGCCGTGGATGTCCACGGTAAGCGGTCCCGAACCGAGGGCCGAGGTCGCGGCGAATACCGCGACGACAAGCGTGGCGCAAAGCGTCAGAATGCGTTTCATTGCGGTTTACTCTGAAAGTTCCTGGCTGTTGAAGTTGATGCGGAGGACGCGATCCCTGTCGGTCCTTGGCCGCTCCACAGACTCGGTTTCCCTGATGGCCCGCAGGGCCGAGCTGTCGAACTCGGGATTGTTCGACGACTGGATGACCCTGGAGGAAAGAATTCTGCCTTCGCCGTCAAGGGATATCTCAACGGTGACGACCATGTTCGTCTCGCCCGCGAAGCTCGGATAACGCCAGTTCTTCTTGATGGCCGAACCAACGATAAGGGCATAGACCTCGGACAAGCCCGACCCGCTGCCGCCGACCACCCCGCCCGCAATACCGCCTTCCTGGCCACCCTGCTGACCGCCGTGGGCATAGACCTGAGCGCCCTCGCGCTTCTTGATGGCCGCCAGCTCCCTGGCGATGGCCGCGCTCTGCTGCTGCTCCTGGGTCTTGGCCTTTGCCTGGGCCGTAGCCAATCCCTCGGCCAGCATCTGCTCCGCAGTTTTTTGCGGCTTGGGCTCGGGCTTTTTGGGTTCGGGTTTTTTCGGCTCGGGCTTCTTGGGTTCGGGCTTTGGCTCGGGCTTGGGTTTTTCCTCTTTCTTGACCACTGGCTGCCTGTCCACCTTGGTCGGGCTGATGTCTTTTGGCTCCGGCTTGGCCTCGACCACCGGCACGGGCTTGATCTCTGCCACTGGTTCGGACGCGGCTTCGACTACGGGCACAGGGACCTGGGAAGGAGCTGTCTCCGTAGCGCTCACGGCCTCCACCACCGGGGCCGGTCCGGGCGGCGGCGGAGCCAGCGTCACCAGATCCACCGAATAAACCGGGCGATCCATGCTTACCCGCACGGTCTGACCCCCCGACCAGAACAGGGCAAATGCCATGAACGAGGCGTGGAGCACAAAGGAAATCGTGAACCCGAGACTTTGCCGCATTGGGAGCTGTCATCCAGAGCTATTTTTTTTGACCTTGGGTCTTTCGGTCCGAGGTCTCCTCAGCCACGATGCCCAGACGGTCGATACCCGCCGCCTTGATCTCGCCCATGACCCGGACAACCGTTCCATAGGGCACTGCCGCGTCGGCCCGAAGATAGAGCTGCTTCATCTGCCCGGAGACCAGTCGCGTCAGGTGGCCCTCCAACTCGTCCTCGGCAACCTGGTACTCGTCGAGAAACAAGCTGCCGTCGCCCTTCACGGTGAGCACCAGATGCTCGGAATCCTGAGGCAGACTCTTTACCGTGCGCGTGGTGGGCAGGTCCACTTCAACCCCCTGGGTCATGAGCGGCGCTGTGACCATGAAAATGATCAACAGCACCAACATCACATCCACAAAGGGAGTGACGTTGATCTCATTGAGAAAACCTCCACCCGTCTTGATCGCCATGACGGCCTCCTACTGCTCGCCCTTGGTGGCCCAGGTGATCTCGCGCTCGGCGCGGTTGAGAAACGCCCCGGCAAAATCGATCATCCCGGTTTCCACCTCGTTGAGCTTGCCGAGGAAGTAGTTGTAGAAAATCGTCCCAGGGATGGCCACCAGCAGACCAATGGCCGTGGCCACCAGCGCCTCGGATATGCCGGGAGCCACGGTGGCCAGTGCTGCGGACTGGGTCAGCCCGATGGAGTGAAACGAGTGCATGATGCCCCAAACCGTGCCGAACAGGCCGATGAACGGGGCCGCGTTGGCACAGGTGGCAAGAAAGGGCAGATTGTGGGTCAACGAACGCATTTCCTTTGAAATGCCTTGCTTGAGCACTCGGCGCAAGGTGTCCTTGACCAACAGCCTCTTGCGATCGCGGTTGACATCCGCCTTTTCCAGCAGGCGGAATTCCTTGACCGCCAAGGTGCTCACCCGCGAAAGGGGCGACTGTTCCCTTGAGCCCAAGGCCTTGAGCCCGGACGAAAGGTCGCCCGCGGACATGAAGGCATCATACCCCTCCATGACCTTCTTGCGGGCCGCGCCGATGGTGAAAAACTTGTGGAAGATAATGGCCCAGCTCCACAGGGACATGCCCGCAAGCAGGAGCATGACCATTTTAACGGCCAGTGTCGCCCCGGCCAGGAGGGAGAAGAGATCGCTGTCAGGAAGCATGTTCATGGTTTCACCCCACCAATACGTATGTTGCGAACCGTCTCAAAGGGTTCGAAAAGACTGGTTGAAAATTCGCACCCTGATCATCTGGCCGTTCGGCGCAGACAACGCTCAACTATCTCGCGGGCGTTGGCCTCGGTCTGGCGGTATTCCTCGGTCGTCAGCCCCGCGCCCAGGGCGATGGTTCTGCGCAACTCTCTGGAGACGAGATCCCTTGGCGAATGTGCATCATTGTTGACCACCAGTCTGGCGCCGAGCCGACGGGCCAGCGCGGCCACATGCCCGTTGGTGTAACTGTGACCACCCCGAGTGGTGATCTCAAGGGCCACGCCCTTTTCGGCGGCCAGGGCCACCTCTTCCTCGGTGATCAGTCCGGGATGCGCCAGGATGTCCACCCCGGCCTCAATGGCCGCCAGATTGGTGCCCGGAGCAACGGGCTCAACAGGCGTCTCGCCGTGCATGACCACTATCTGCGCCCCGGCCTCACGGGCCTTGAGGGTCATCTCGCCGATGAGTGGCGGCGGAATATGCGTCAACTCCACCCCTGCCAGAATGGTGATGTCGTAGAAATATCCGTGTCGCTTCACGAAACGCAGGATGTTCTCGACAGTGAAGTAGAGAGTACTCTCATCGGCGTGGTCGGTCATGCACAGAGCCTTGTAGCCGACAACCTCGGCCCTGCGAACAAGCTCCGCCGGAATGAGTTCGCCGTCGCTGAAGACCGTGTGCGTGTGCAGATCGATCATGGAGGGCCTACATCTTGTATTTTATGTCGTCTTCAGAAAATTTCTCAAGCTCTTCCGCCCACTTGTCAGCACTCTCGGTCTTGATAACGCGTTCCGCCCCCTGCTGCATGGCGCCGCCCCCCTGCTCAAGCACATGGTCGGCGGCACGGATGGGGCACTTGGCCCGCACGGCCAGGGCGATGGCGTCCGAGGGGCGGCTGTCGAGCCGGCGAACCTCGTCGCCACGGGCTGTGACGATCTCGGCAAAGAACGTGCCCTCGCGAATGTCCGTGACCTCCACGCCTTCGACATTCCAGCCAAGACCAAGAATGGTCCCGAGCAGCAGGTCATGGGTCATGGGCCTTGCAAATGGAACCGCATTGATGGCCACGGAAATGGCCATGGCTTCCATGGCGCCGATCCAGATGGGCAGCACTCGCTCGCCCCCCGACTCCTTGAGCACGAGGATGGGTGCCTTGCTGTTCTCGTCCAGGGCAAGTCCAAAGATGTCCATCGTTACCACGGTATTCCCGTTCCTTCGCCCATGAGAGAATGTTTCTTTGCCTCAATGATCCTGACTGGTACCAGCATGCCCACAAGGTCGTCCGCATGCCCCTTTTTCATGTGCACATTGACGATGCGTCCGGCCGGGTCCCGCCCTTTCCAGGAGGGAACCTCTCCCCCCTGCATACGGCTCAGGCCCTCGATAAACACGTCGGTTTCCATGCCCTCAAGCATTTTTAGACATTTTCTAGTAATACTATTTTGCAGAGTCTGCAAGCGCATCAGACGATCCGCGGCCACTTCGGGGGCCACTTTGGGCTCCATGTTCACGGCGGCCACCCCCGGACGGTCGGAATACTTGAAGGAAAAACTCGACTCGAAGCCCACGGCCGCCATGACATCAAGAGTGGCCTGAAAATCGCGCTCTGTCTCGCCGGGAAAACCCACGATGAAATCCGTTGTCAGCGCCATCTCGGGCCGAGTCCTTTTGAGAGCCTCCACAACACCCATGTAGCGATCGAGCGTGTACCGGCGCCGCATGGCCGCAAGGACCGCGTCGGAGCCTGATTGCAGGGGCAGGTGTAGCGACGGGCACAGGGTCTCGTACTCTCCGAAGGCCGCTATGACTTCGGGCGCAATGTCCTTGGGGTGCGAAGTGGTGAAGCGCAGCCGGTCGAGCCCCTTGATGGCTGCCACCCTGCGCAGGAGCTGGGCAAAGGTGGTCCCGACCCCGCCCTTGTCCATGCCGAAGCTGTTGACGTTCTGCCCGAGCAGGGTGATCTCGCGCACTCCGGCGTCAACAAGCGCCTGGCACTCGGCTACCACCGCGTCCGGGTGGCGCGACTTCTGGCGGCCCCGGGTATAGGGCACGATGCAATAGGCGCAGAAATTGTCGCACCCCTGCATGATGGTGACGAATGCCTGCCGGGCAAATTGGACAGATTGCGCAGGCACGGACTCGCGCTCGTCATAGGTCGGCATGAAATCCAGCAGGGCCAAACGCTCCTCCATTCCGGCTGCGATGCGCTCAAGGGCGTTGGGCGCCCCTGCAATGCCGTCTGAACCAAAAACAAGACGCACGAAGGGAAACCGCTCAAAGAATCCCCGGCCGATCTGCTGGGCCACACAGCCGCCAACAGCGGCAAAAACTCCTGGATCTCGCCGCAGATGGCCGGCGATGCGGCCAAGTTCGCTGTAAACCTTCTGTTCCGGTTTGTCCCGGACACTGCATGTGTTGAGAATGTAGACGAGAGCCTCGTCCTCGCCCGTCTGTCGCCACCCCCGGCTCTCCAAGGCGCTGGCCAGCCACTGCGAATCATGGACATTCATCTGGCACCCGAAGGTGGTGATGTGAAATTTCATGCAATCAAATCCTGCCCGGTGTCACCGGGCAATTGCGGGTTGAAGAGAAAAATGCGTCGCGGCGATCAGAGCCTTAAGCACTGTCGATCCAGGTGTCCAGAAAGTGCAAAACCTTTTCCAGAGTCTGTTCGCGGGTCAGCCGGGTATTGTCGATGGTGAATTCCGCATCCGGGTCTTCCTCAAAGGGCACGTCCACACCGATGACCTCGCCCAACCCCGGACACGCTTCGCCCGTTTGTTGACGGCGCAGCGCCCTGCGGTAAAGATCGGCAGCCACGAGTCCCTCGGGGCGTCCGGCCTCGCGCCGGATGGCCTCATCCAGTTCGCAGCGCACAAAGACCTCGGCGAACCGCGGGATGCTTTCTCTGGCCCTGGCGCGCATGACCACCTTGTGAGCCGAACCGTCCATGAGCACGTTGCGCCCCTGCCAAGCCAGTTCCACGGCCTCGTCCACAAACATGGCATAGGCCGCCTCGCGCTCCTGCGCCGTGTACTTCGGCTCGGGGAAATAGGTCTTTCTCCGCTCGTCCATCTGAAGCAGCACCGTCTCCATCCCCCGCCCGAGCAGGTGGTCGCGCACCCCCCTGGCAAGAGCGCTCTTGCCGCTGCCCGGCAACCCCACGAACCAGACCGCGAATCCAGGCACCTGCCCTTTCACGCTCCCCGCTCCATGTACTTGTCGATGTTTTCCCAATCGAACACATCGTCCTCAAGCACGTTGACCATGAGATTGAAGAGCCCCTGTCGCACACTGGCCGGATGGTCCGGGTACCACTGGGGCGAGGCGATGACCAGGGCGCGAAAGACAAAGAACGGCGCCAGCACCTCCAGCACCTCGGCATCGCCGGTTCGCTCCAGGTATTCGCCGAAATAGACGCGGTAGAGGCGCTCAAAGGGTCCGGCGAGTCTGTCGTGGCCATAGAGACTCCACAACAGATAGTTGATGGCCATGGTGGCCAGATCGCCGCCGGGCTCGCCCCACTCACCCCGGCTGCGGTCAAGAACCGAGAACTCGCCTTGCTCCGTGACCAATACGTTCCAAGGATGGAAATCGCCATGCACCGCACTGAGCCGATGGGCGTAGCCACGAAGCTTCCAGCGCCAATCCACCAACCGCTTCTCCAGGGCAATGAACCGGGCATCCTCAAAGGCCGGATATGGGTGCGGATACGCCTCGTCGATCATACCCAGGATGCACTCGCTCGACCCTATCAAATTGCGGATGCGTCGATGATACAGCGGTGCATCGTCAAGCTTGCGCGAATGCACCCGAGCCAACCAGCGGGCGTAGTCCCGGGCCAGCTCCAGGTCCGAATCGCGAAAGTCGCCCAAGCGGATTCGCTCAAGATCCAGAAAGTAGTCGTGTCCCTCCAGCTTCTCGTTGACAATGAAGAACTCCCTTGGCCGGTCCACTGGTATAAGGGCGTTGTCGTCGTCCACGTAGCCCAGGCCCATGGGACGGACATGACGCTCCATCCGCGCCGAGGTCTCATGCTGAAACATCAGGATAGCCGCCCGATCCCAATAGAACTGGTGGCCATACTTGTCCCCCTTCATGATGGACAATACGGCCTCGCGGATCTCACCGCCCGCCATGAAACGGATCAGCAGGGGTTTTCCGTAGCCGAACCCCTTCATGCCCTGGGCATCCAGGCTACCGATGTCGCCTGCGGCCAGCAGCTTGGCGTCATCGCCGTAGACCCTCTTGAGATACGTTTCGATGTTGGCGATTTCCAGCCGAATCATGACGCCTCCTTACCTTGGGCCTGTCTGAGCCCGGATCGGGCCTTGGCCGAGGCGACGCAGGACCTATTCCAAAGGTCCGAAGCTCGCCTCGTAGCGCTTGGTGAATTTCTGGAAGGAGAAGCGGTGCTCCTGTGTGCCCTTGTGCTCCACAGCGTATGCCGCGCACACCGAACCGAGCCGGGCCGCCTCGGCCACGGTCTTTTCCATGGCCAGCCCCTTGAGCAACCCGGCACGGAAGGCATCGCCGGCCCCGGTGGGATCGACCACAGAGCTTACGGGCACAGCCGACACATGGGTCTCCTGACCCTTGCAGTTGACCACCGACCCCTTCTCGCCCAAGGTGGTGATCAGGTAGGCCACGCGCTCCACCACCTCGGCCTTGGTCATTCCGGTGGCCTTGAGGATCATCTCCAACTCGTAGTCGTTGGTGATCAAAATCTCCGCGCCGTCAAGCGCCTGGACCAGTTGTTCACCGCTGAAGGCGGGTATCTGCTGGCCCGGATCGAAAATAAAGGGAATGGCATTCTCCCGGTAGTAGCGGGGGTGATCCATCATATCCCCGAGGTTGCCGGGGGAGATGATGCCCAGGGCATCGGCGGAATCGATGGTGGTCATGTCGAACTGGCAGGGATACTTCATGGCTCCAGGATTGAAGCCGGTGATCTGATTGTCCGCCTGGTCCGTAGTGATGTACGCCCCGGCGGTAAACTCCTGCTCCACGGTGCGGATCCCCTCCGCACCAATGCCATGCTCCTGCAGCCAGGTATCGTATGCGGCGAAATCCCTGCCCACCTGACTGAGCAGAACCGGCTTCTCGCCCAAAAGCGACAGGTTGTAGGCGATGTTGCCTCCCGTGCCGCCGAATTTCTCCTCCAAACCGTCAACCAGAAAGCAGACATTGAGAATATGGAGCTTGTCAGGCAGGATATGATTGGAGAACTTGTCTGGAAAGGTCATGATGCGGTCAAAGGCGAGAGAGCCGGAAATGTAAATTTGCATTCTTCCTCCTGAAGACGGCTGGTTCGATGACCGGGACAGTAAGGCCAGCCGTCGGGAAGTGTCAACGGCCCTGTGCGGTCATCCTTCTCCCCGGCCTCCCGGTCGGGTTTCCTCGCGAATCCAGGCAAGAAAGTCCGGGTTGCCCCCCTCAATGGGCAGGGCCACCACGCAGGGGACATCATACCCGTGCATGGCCCGCACCGCCTCGGTCAGTTCGGGCACCAACTCGGTGCGGGTTTTGGCGATGACCGACACCTCCTCGCCGCGCTCCACCCTGCCCTGCCACCAATACATTGAACTTATGGCGCCCAGAACATTGACACAGGCGGCCAGCCTGCGCTCCACCAGCACCCTGCCGATGTCCTCCGCCTCCCGCATCGTTGCGCAGGTCATGTACACGAACGATTCCGTCATCCTGGCCTCCAGAATTTCGTGGTCCGACATATCAATGATACATTTTTCATCCTGCGACGCAAAGAGTGTTCACCAATTTGCCGCTTGAGCCCCGGCTTCGGTGATGCTAACCAGTGACCGTCAACAACCGCGGAGAACTCATGAACACAAAACATCGCGCCCGCGAGATATACGCCCGGCTCAAGCGTCGCTACCCGGCACCGGCTCCGGCCCTGGACTGGAGCGATGCCTGGGAACTGCTGGTGGCCACCGTGCTGGCCGCCCAATGTACCGATGAGCGCGTGAACAAGGTCACGCCCGTGCTCTTCGCCCACTGGCCGGACATCGCCTCCCTGGCCGAAGCGGACGTGGCCGAGGTGGCGGACGTGGTCCGCTCCACCGGGTTCTTCAGAAACAAGGCAAAAAACCTCAAGGCATCGGCAAATCGGATCATTGAGGTCTACGGCGGCGAAGTGCCCCGGACCATGGCCGACCTGATCACCCTGCCGGGCGTGGCCCGCAAGACGGCCAATATCGTTCTCTCCAACGCCTTTGGCGTCTTTGAGGGCATCGCCGTGGACACGCACGTCAAGCGCCTCGCCTTCCGCCTCGGATTGACCAAAAACATTGACCCGGTCCGCATCGAAAAGGATCTCATGCCCCTCTATCCACGCGAGACATGGGGCGAGATCAACCACTTCCTCGTCTACTTCGGTCGCGAGGTCTGCCCGGCACGTTCGCCCCGGTGCGGGTCCTGCGAACTCGACGACCTCTGCCCTAAACATGGAGTCAAGGCTTAACATGAGCATTCCCGGACAATTCACACTGCACACCACAGACGGCCAGGCCCGCCGGGCCACCCTGACCACGGCCCACGGCGAAATCCAGACGCCCATCTTCATGCCCGTCGGCACCCAGGGAACGGTCAAGAGCTTAAGCCCACTGGATCTTGAGGAGATGAACGCCCAGATCATCCTGGGCAACACCTACCATCTTTATCTGCGTCCCGGCGACGAACTGGTGGCACGGCGCGGCGGTCTGCACCGATTCGCCAACTGGAAACGGCCCATACTGACCGACAGCGGAGGGTTCCAGGTCTTCAGCCTGCAATCGATCCGCAAGCTCTCCGAGGAGGGGGTGGAATTCCGTTCCTACATCGACGGATCCAAGCACTTCTTCTCCCCGGAAAAAGCCATCGACATCCAAAAGAACCTCGGCTCGGACATCATGATGGTTCTCGACGAATGCGTGGGCTACGGCGCGGACAGGGAATACACCGAAAAATCCCTGGAAATGACAACCCGTTGGGCCGAGCGCTGCCGCACACATCACCCCCGCGGCACCAATGGGCAGATCATGTTCGGCATTGTTCAGGGCGGTTTCTTCAAGGATCTTCGGGAAAAAAGCCTTGATCAACTGCGCGGCATTGATTTTGAGGGCTTTGCCATCGGTGGACTGTCAGTGGGGGAATCCACAAAGGAAATGTACGACATCCTCCACCATATCACCCCCTTGATGCCCGCTGACAAGCCACGTTATCTCATGGGCGTGGGCACTCCGCTGGACATCCTTGAAGGAGTGGCCGCAGGCGTGGACATGTTCGACTGCGTGCTTCCTTCGCGCAATGCACGAAACGGCACCCTCTTCACCTCACAGGGCAAGGTGAACATCAAGCGGGCCGAGTTCGCCGAGGACGACTCGCCCCTTGATCCCGAGTGCGGCTGCTACACCTGCCGCAACTTCACCAAGGCGTATCTGCGCCATCTGTACATGGCCAAGGAACTGCTCTCCTACCGACTCAACACCTACCACAACCTGTATTTCTATCTCGACATGATGAAGCAGGTACGCGCATCCATCGAAAACGGCTCCTTTGCCGAACTCAAGAGGCGGTTCGAAGCCGCCTACGCCACGGAATAACCATGCGCCGCTTGCTCGACGGACTCCTCAGGCTCATCGGGGCCGTCACCCTCGCCGGGCTTGTGCTGGCCTTGGGCCTGATTATCGGGGCCGGTCACTGGATGCGGGTCAACGACGCTCCGAAACAGGCGGACTACATCATTCCCCTGGCTGGAAAAACGAGCAGACTGATCAAGGCGGCAGAGCTGTACCACCAGGGATTTGCCCCGGTCATATTGATGAGCAACGCTCGCGAGCTGCCGCCTTCGCGACTCGACGAACTGCGCCTTGAGATCGGATTCCCCAACTACGAGACCCATGAGTACCACGCTCGTCTCGCCGCCCTTCTTGGAGTCGGCGACGCCATGGGAGGCAGCTTCGGCAACGGCCACATCAGCACCGTTGAGGAGGCCGAAGCCCTCAAGGCGCATCTCGCAGGGAGCACTCCACGACTGCTGCTCGTCACCTCGCCCACACACACGCGCCGGGCCAAGATGGTTTTCGAAAGCACCTTGCCCGAGTGTGAAATCACCGTCGTGGCCACGGACGAGGACGGATTCGACAACACTTGGTGGCGCGACCAACGGATGGCCCAGTTCCTGGTCATGGAGTTCGCCAAAACCGCCCACTACCTGTTGGGCGGCGTATTCAGATCAACGGATGGAAGCCCGACGGCGGCCGACTCCGGCAAGAGGAACTGACCAATACGACATCTCGTTTGATCGCGTTGACACAACCTCTCCCCGAAAGGAGAAAAGGAATCGTCAATGACCGCGTATCTCGTTGTGTTTCTGGCCTCCATCGCCGCCTCGGGACTGACCCTCTATTCCGGCTTCGGACTGGGCACCTTGCTGCTGCCGGTCTACTCGCTCTTTTTTCCTCTGGAGGTCGCCGTGGCCGCCACGGCCATGGTCCACGGCGCCAACAACGCCTTCAAAATCGGCGTGGTCGGAAGACACGCGGACAGGTCCCTGGTCATGCGGTTCGGTATTCCCGCCATCCTCGCGGCTTTTGTCGGGGCGGCATTGCTCGGATACGTGGCGCATTTTGGCGAAATCGCCCGCTATTCCCTGGGCACCCATGAGGCCGTGGTCACGCCCATCAAGCTCTCCATAGCCCTGCTCATGCTCGCCTTTGCCCTTTTTGAGCTGCTGCCCTCTCTGCGCGGACTGAAGTTTGACAGGAAATACCTCTTTCTCGGGGGCCTTCTTTCAGGATTCTTTGGCGGATTCTCGGGACACCAGGGCGCTCTGCGCTCGGCCTTTCTTGCCAAGGTCGGCATCTCACCCCAGGCGTTCGTGGGAACCAACGCCGTCATCGGATTCATGGTGGATATGATCAGAATAACCATCTATGCCGCAGCCTTCATGACGGCCGGCACAATGGGCCTTGCAGACACCGCTCAGTGGCCCCTGATCGCCACCGGGACAGTGGCCGCCTTTGCCGGAGTGCTGCTGGGCAAACGCTACCTGCACAAAATGACCATGAACAGCGTCCAGGTCATCACAGGAGCTTTCCTGCTTGGCATTGCCATCGCATTGGGACTCGGAATTGTTT
This sequence comes from Pseudodesulfovibrio alkaliphilus, assembly GCF_009729555.1. Classification (NCBI taxonomy): domain Bacteria; kingdom Pseudomonadati; phylum Thermodesulfobacteriota; class Desulfovibrionia; order Desulfovibrionales; family Desulfovibrionaceae; genus Pseudodesulfovibrio; species Pseudodesulfovibrio alkaliphilus. Next base: position 22,750 of record NZ_WODC01000007.1, on the reverse strand, counting down.
GATTTTTCTCAAAAACAAGCCAGGCTATCGCACCCAGGACCGCCGCTAAGGGCCAGAGCTTCGACAACCCGCGCTTGGATCACGACTACCCAACCACCTCGCCCCCGCTGGGCTCGTGCTGATCGGCCACCACAGGCCGTGCCGACGCGGGAGCGGGGTCGGGATAGTGACTGGCGCATTCGAGCAGGGTCATGTTGGCCTGACTGCTCATGGCGTCCTGGCCCAGTTTTTTGAACAGCTCATCGATGAAGCCGAACTTCTCGGCGAAATCGCGGAAGACCCGGTTGGCCGCGTCCATGTTCACGGCCCTGACCACGTCAAGCACCCGGACCTCGTCGAGGGAACGCACCGGGGCATAGACCTCCCGGTCATGCTCGTCGGTCAGCACCGTGTATCCCGCCCGTTGCAATACCTGGAATATGTCGGAAACCAGCGTGGCCGGGGCCATGATTCCTTCGGAAATCTCCTCCACCGAAGGCAGCGGTCTGCCGTCGTGAAAGCGTTTGGCCAGCAGGCTCATCATCAGCACCGCAATCTTTTGCCGCTCAAAGGGCGTGGCCTTGCCGAAATAGCGCTGCCTGACAAATGAGTTGAGGTTCTGCCAGGCGTAACTGACCTCGCAACCGAGAAGCACCACAAGCCAGCTGATGTATATCCACATGAGCAGGAGCGGCAGCTGGGCAAAGCTGCCATAGATGGCGTTGTACTTGGCCGCCCCGATCTGCCAGTGGATATAGAACCATTGGGCGGTCTGCCACAGCACCCCGCCCACCACACCGCCCAGAATTGCAGCTCCGAGATGCACCTTGGTGTGGGGAATGAAGGCGTACATGAAGGAAAAGGCCATGGCGATGAGTGCATAGGGCGTGGCCTTGATAAACGCCGCCTCAAGCAGGCCGATGGCCTCGACACTGAGCAAGCCAGTGACGATCTGCTGCTGTTGCAGGCTTAGGTTGAAGCTTGAGGCTATGAGCAACACCATCGGACATATGAGGATTATCGGGAAAAAATCGGCAACCTTGCGCCACGTGGATCGCCCCTTGGTCACACTCCAGATGGTGTTGAACGCCTTCTCGATGGTGCCCACCAGGGAGAGCACGGTAAAGAGCAACGTGGCCACGCCCACCCAACCCAGGGCCTGAACATTTGTACGGTCGATGTATTCAATGATCCTGTCGGCCACCTCGGCCCGGCCCGTGGTCAATTTGAGAATCAGGGTGCGAATGAATTCCGTGTTCTGAAGCCCGAACCCCTTTGAAATGGAAAAAGCCACGGCCAGGAACGGCACGATGGACAGGATGGTGGTAAAGGTCAGGGCGGCTGCCCGGATAAGGCACTGGTCCTTGATGAATCCGAAACCGACGAGATAGAGCAAACGCGAAATCGATCGCCACAACCGCACCGGCAACGGGGTATCCTGGTCGTTACTCGTCCAGATGCCTTCGGAAAAATGGCGTTTGAATTCCCTGGCCTTTCGTTCGAGATCTTCCTTGGTCATGGCCGCTCCGTGTGGTGCTCGCGATCACCCGGTCACAAGATCGCCCGGGCAAGACGACCATACCCGGCTTTGCCCTCCCCAGGCAACCCGGCATGTGTCATTTGAACAGATCGCGCAGAAAATTGAAGGATCTTTCCGGCAGACTCAGAATGTTGCGCACCGTGTCGTTGAGGATCCTATCCTTGGGAATCCTGACTTCCGGGTTGGAAAGCTTGCCGACCAACTCTATGGTCAGGCTCGGCACCACCACGAAATCATTGCGTATGGCCAAATTGATGGTGTCATCGGGCAGGCTGAACCAGCCAGTACCGTAGCATTGCAGCACAGGAGGCGCCTCCACCCGGAATGTGTTGGCCGTGAAAACGCCCTGCTGAACCGCGAACTCGCCGTAAGCCTTCCAAAACGAGGTTCGCCGTGTTCTTGGATCATCGGCTATCTGTCCTATGGAGCGATCCGGCTCGGTTGAAGATTTGACTTCGTACCCGGTGAATTTGAAAGACCCGTTGCGAATCTGCACCTGTGCCGAGCCGTTCAGGTTGGCCAGGATGTCGTCATCCGTGCGGCCGGAGCTTTCGAGGTCAAAAGACACTTGGGTGGCACCGCGCACATAGTCCCTGCCCGCCACATCCTCCAAAAGAAGACCGGCCTGCATCTGAGTGACCCCCAGACGCATCTTGAGGACCAGGGAATCCTTGACGACCTGACCGGCAAGCTCTCCGGTCAAGGTTCCCTCGTGGACCGTGCCCTTGACATCGCCCACATGGATGATCCCCTTGTCAGCATGGACTTTGGCCGAAAAATCCCGCGCTCGAATCTTGCCTAACTTGAACTCCTGGAATCGGCCCTGGCCGTCGAGGCGCAAACCGCGCAGAAAGTTCAAAGGCAGATCCACCGGAGGGTTCCGGGGCGCCCTGCCTGCCTGTCGCTCCTCCTCGGTGGGAGATGGCGGCAAATAGCGGTCAATATCCAACGCTCCGGCGTCAAAATCAAAGGCGAGCATGGGGCTTGACAGGCCCGTACCGACCACACGGCCACTGATGGGCATCCCATCGAGTTCGGCAATCACATCGTCAAGAATGAAACCATCGGCATCAAGGGTGAAGCGGCAGGCAAGGCTGGCCGAGCCCAGGGCCTCGGGGTCTTTGGTGGCGATATGGCCGCCGCCCAGTTCGCCGATACTCCTTCTGGGATCAAGCCGGGGCAGCGAAAACTGGCCCGCGGCATTGAATCGCGTATCCATGTTGGTGACATGAACCTCGCCCAGAAGATCAGCACCCAGTGTCGTCAGCACTCCCTTGACCAGCGAGGCGGTGTGCGAACGGGTGTCAAAGGCCAGCTCACCGGCCAGAGTCAAAGCGCCTTCCCGACCAAGAAAGATCGGGCCGGACACCTGTCCGCTTGTGCTCAGACCCTTGCCTGCGACAAAGGGAGCGTCAATCCCCAGCGCAAGCGGTCCGGCCATGGTCCATATCAGCGATTCGCCCTGGACCGCTCCCCTGGCATCCACGCTGGTCGACACGGAAAAATCGTACTTGTCGCCCGATGTGCCTCCACGTGACTTGAACACCGACGAGGCAACGGCCCTGGCTACCTCGCGATACACGATGCCGCCGTCCCGACCCGCAATCCCCACTCTCCCTCTGCCCAAGCTCAGTTCAACCTCTCCGGACAGGGCACGGAGTATGCCGATAGACCGGACATCAGGCGGGCAGACCAGAGAACTCGTCTCCACACGCGCAACAAGAGTGGACGGCCCGATCAACCGCAGCGCCCCGGTGGCAAAAGGAGCGAACCCCACAGGAAGCAACTCGGCCCGAAGCTCGCCGCGCAGGGCCAGCGTTGGGTTGCCGCTTGCCTCGTCGCGTCCCAGGGCAAAATGCGCTCCGGTCTTAAGATGCACCCCGTCCGGGACAACAGCCGAGGCCTCTGCTTCAATAGCTCCGCCTTGGGCGTCGACAGCCAGCCTCACGTCGGTGCTGGTCGTCTCAAACAGCCTGAAACTGTCCATGGAAAGTGTTCCCTTGCCACGAAGATCCCGTGCAAAACCCAAGGGATAATCAGCCCAGATAAAGGGCTCGTCGGTCATGATCAAAGGCAGATAGCGGTCCAGGTCAAAGGCGTCGCCCCGCAAATCAAAGGTCCAGACCGGGGTGTTGAAATCCCTCAAAGACAGATCGCCGCGCAGAGTCTGGTCATCCAGGGTCAGGGTCATGCCGGAAAAAAACAAGCCATTGGCGTCCACATTAAGGGCCGTGGAAAAGGTGCTACGCTCCAACCCATCAACCTTGGAAACCGGAATCCCGGGCGCATACCTGGTGATAACCTTGGCCGGGGAGAACGGATGCAAGGTGACGGTACCGGAGGCTCCCAGCGAACGACCGAGATCTGTGCTGTGCAGACTCCCTTCGACCATGAGTCCGAGGAAGCGGCCACGAATGCCCTCAAGCGCCACCACTCCTTTGTCCCAGTCCGCCGTCAACCGGGCCGTCAACTCTGCAGGAGAAGCGCCCCGAGGCAGGAAGCGGCCGCCTATCGAGGCGGACAGGCTCGCCTCCTCCAGCGCGAACCCGGACCAATCCTCGTCCATCCTCACCATGCCCTGAATGGTCAGTTTTGACTGCACCCCCTCATGGCCCCACGAAAAATCACTGTCGGCCACAAAGGGAACACGCTGACCGGAGCGAATCCCGCCTGTGCGCAGGTCGATCCCCCCCAGGTCGAAATGCACACCGCCCTGATGATCCCGATAGACTATGGAAGCATCAGAAATCTCAAGACCGCTCAGAGAAACGGTATCGACCCGGAATGAGGCCGTCCCGGATCCTTCCCGGCGCCCCATATCTTCCAACAGCGCCAGCCAGTTGAATGTTCCTTGTTCCGGACGGACAACATTGACCCGCACCCCCCGGGCCACGATGGACTCGATCTCCACGCTTCCGGAAATAAGCGGCATCAGACGGACGATGACATGCACGATGTCTATCTCGGCCAGAGGAGTGGCACCGTACTCGGCAGCGTCCTCCACGATCAACCCCCGGACCTCAAGCGAAGGCATGGGATACAGGGCGATATCCAACCCGCCCTCAAGGTGCACGGGCCGCCCCAGAACCCCCTCTGCCATGGAGGTGAAACGAAGACGAAACTCCTCGCTGTCCACATAGAACGAAGCCCAAAGGAGTACGGCAGCCACAACGATGACGCAGGCGACCACCGCCTCGAGGACCACTTTGCCGACACGACCGATCATGAACGCCACCTTCCGGCAACACCGCGGCGGTCAGCGCCCTCAAGACGAATCAATGCGGAAGCGCCGAGCCGCAGCCCGGTTTCCGCCGCAACCCGTTCGCATTTGACCTTAAAGGCGCAGTAGACGCCATCCATGGAGCCCTGAAGCGCCTCGAAGTTACCCTGCCCCTTGGACAAAACGACATCGGCATCACGCAAAAGCCGGAGAAATCCAGGCGAGCACCTGTCGAGCACTGTGCCCGGCGTATCCACGCCGCTTTCCGTCACCCGGCACAGACGGGTCATGCCAACCTCTGCCGCATCGTCCAGTGTCGCATCGTTGAGGATGGGTCGCGAGCGCACCGCATAGGTCACGTCGCAGCCTCGGGCAAGCAGTTGCCGAACCAACAGCGTGTCCAGGACAATTTCTCCCGCGTTGTCGCCAAGCACCATCACCCTGGCTCCCGTAAGGGTCTCGGCACTGAACCGGGCGAGAATGGCGGGATCGACGCATCGGTCCAACGCATCCAATTCCGACTCCCAATCGAGATTGAGGTCAACGCCCCGGTCCATGCAATTGCCGATAATGGCCAGTTCCAGTGCCAGGGCAAGCGGATGGCCGCCCGGTTTCGCTGCCTCGGCGTCGAGACGCGCCTGAAGACCGGGCAGCAGCCGTAACGCGGCCTGGTTATCCCTGCGTTTGTCGTCGAGATAGTAATCCGCCGGACAACCGCCCAGTTCAACCACGACCTCGGCCACGGTGTCCGCCAGATGTCTGGCAATGACCGGCGGCGGCACGTTCAGATCCAGCCCGGCCAGTCGATCCTCCCACGCCTCGGCGATACGTCGGCGGCCCGCCTCATCATCCGGCAGAGCTAGCCGCGCCTCGCGTTGCGCCATGCGCCCGAAGCACTCAAGGCATGCTGTCGCTGTATTCATCGTCCATTTCCGGTACTGCGATCACGGTCCCGACATCCAGACGGTCTGGAATTCGATGCTCATGATTCCAACACGTTGAGGAGAAAAAATGGCACAACATGCCGGTCATTGCAAGAAATCCCGATATCTGATCGGCCGGGGGGCATTGCCCTTTCCGGCAGACCGACCAAGGCGGTCAAATCTCTTGACGTGGTTCATGGAAGCGAAACGCGGACTGGAAAGGACCATCATCGCCCTCCCCACCGCCTTGTGGAAGAACGATCAAATCATTCGTGGAATTGATCCGAGGAGAGTCCGACTATGGCGATTCCGGCCTTGTCGGCCAGGGCCACCGCCGCTTCACGGTCGAAAAAAAGACTTTTGCCCCCTTCAATACCAAGGCAGGAAGCGCTTCCCTCGGCCATGATGCGAACGGTGTCGAGACCGAGGCTGGGCAGATCCACCTGTTCCTGCTGGCCGGGTTTGAATATCTTGACGATCACGCACCCGGGACCGCCCAAGGCGCACCCCCGGGCAATGGCTTGATCCGTGCCCTCCAGCGCTTCGACGGCAGAGATGATCCCCTCGCGAAGCACGAGGCACTGGCCTATATCCATCCGGCCGAGTTCCTTGGCGATCCGCCATCCAAAGCGCAGATCTTCCCACTCCCTTCCGTCTGGTTCGCGCCGGGTCATGACCCCTGTGGGGGTGAGCAAATCCGGCAGATATTCATGGGCAGGAATCACGGGCATTCCTTCGCGCTCCAGTTCTCGAGCCAATGCGCCAAGAATGGCCGAATCGCCCTTGCCCTTCTGACTGAAGAGAAGCTTCACCGCGCGCATATCCAGATGGCGAATGTCCATGACCTTGGGCTTGTCGATGGTTCCGGCCATGATTACCCGCTGCACCCCGTGCTCGCGGAAATAGTCGATGAGCTTTCCGAGTTTTCCAAGCTTGAGTTCGCGCCAGACATCCGCATGGGCGGCCACCTCCATATTGGTATGGCCGGTGAATCCGGCCACCACCAAACGACACCCATGCGCCTTGACACCCTGGGCCACCAGCAAGGGAAACTGACGCCCGCCGGCAATCAATCCGATGGTGGAAATGGCTTCGCTCATGGCGACGGCTTACGGCTCCTCGTGGCAGTTGCGCTGTTTGTGGTCAGGGGTCACACCATTCTTGCTCTCGCGGATGAAGGCCACCAGCCGGTCCACCTGGGGAATGCCGACAATCTCGCGCTCCACCTGGGCCAGCCCCTGTTCACGGGTGAGACCCGATCGGAATATGATCTTGTATGCCTTCTTCAATCCTTTGCAGGCTGCCGCATCAAAGCCGTTGCGGCGCAGACCGATGAGATTGGGTCCAAAGAGCATACCGCGAACGCCATGGGCCAGCATGAAAGGAGGCACGTCGAGCTTGTATCCGCTGGCGCCGCCCAAAAAGGCGTACTCACCTATACGGATGAATTGCTGTACTGCGGAGAGACCGCTGATGATCACGTTGCGGCCCAACACGACATGCCCGGCCAGATTTACGGCATTGGCCATGATGACGTTGTCGCCGATGACGCAGTCGTGCGCGATGTGTGCATAGGCCATGAACATGCAGTTGGACCCGATGCGAGTCTCGCCTTCGCCTTGGACCGTACCCCGGTGGATGGTGACGCATTCGCGAATCCTGTTGTTGTCACCAATTCGGGTATAGGTCTTCTCGCCCTTGTAGGCCGTGTGTTGAGGCTCACCGCCAATGACTGCATGGGGGTGGACATGATTGCCGCTGCCAAGTTCGGTGAACGACTTGATCACCACATGGGATTCAAGAAGCGAACCGTCACCGACTCTCGCCTCGGCACCGACCACAACAAATGGACCGATATGAACATCAACGCCGAGCTGGGCAGACGGGTCGATGACCGCGGTGGAATGAATCTCTGTTGCCACTACATATCCCCTTTCTTGGCCACAGCGGCAGAAAACTCGCCTTGGGCCACTACATGACCATCCACCTCGGCTACGCCCTGCATGCGCCAGATATTCATCTTGTGCTTTTCATAGGTGACGTTGAGCATCAGCCTGTCACCGGGAACCACCGGCTTGCGGAACTTGACCTTGTTCAGGCCAGTGAAAAGGAACACCTTGTCCTCAAGGGGTTCACGCACTGTACTCATGACGAAGACACCGCCAGCCTGGGCCAGAGCCTCAAGGATAAGCACACCGGGCATCACCGGAAGTCCAGGGAAATGTCCCTGAAAAAAAGCCTCGTTCATGCTGACATTCTTGTACGCCTTGAGCCTGACGCCGGGCTCGAACTCCAAAACCCGATCCACCAGGAGGAAAGGGTAGCGGTGAGGCAGCATCTGCATTATCTGCCTGATGTCCAGAAGGTGTTCACTGCTGCTCATGGTCGCTCCCCTTTGGGGCGGCCTTCCTGACCGCCTTGAGTTCCTTTTCCAGAGCCTTCACGCGTCGAAAGAGTTCCGGCAGCCTGGGCATGCACGAACCAGCGGCCCTGAGGAAGGTGGTGGCAGGCATTACCGGGCTCCCGGCCAACCTGCTGCCCCCTTCGATCTTGCCGGAAACACCGCTCTGCGCCCCGATCATGGCTCCGTCGCCTATGTCCGCATTGTCGGCAACGCCCACCTGTCCTGCAAGGATGACGTTGTCGCCCACACGGGAGCTGCCCCCGATGCCAACTTGGCCGATGATCAGGCAGTTCTGCCCCACCTGCACGTTGTGTCCGATCTGCACGAGGTTATCAATCTTTGTACCCCGGCCGATACGCGTGGTGTCCAGTGCAGCCCTGTCAATGGTCGAGTTGGCACCTATCTCAACATTGTCTTCAACCTCCACGATGCCGATCTGGGGGATTTTCATGTGTCCAAGAGGTGTTTGGGCGTACCCATAGCCATCCCCGCCGACCACCGCCCCAGGCTGGAGGATAACATTGTCGCCAAGGATCACTCCGCCCATGACCACGGCATTGGGATAGAGCTGGCAATCGGAGCCGATAACACTGTTCTCCCCCACATAACAGCCGGGAAAAATGATGCTGTTGGCACCGACAATGGCCCCGGCCCCGATAAAGGCGAAGGGATAGACAGTGGCCGAAGCATCGACACGGGCCTCGTGATGAATAAAGGCAAACTCGCTGCCACCGGACAGGCATCCCTGGGGAACAGCAAAGACATTCACCACCTTGGCCAAGTCCATGTAGACGTTGGCGCTGACCAGCGCACGGGCAACCCGATCGGCATACGGGCCGGAGGTGAGAACACATCCGGCCCGGGTCGAATCCAGCAAATGCGCGTACTTGGGGTTGACGAGAAAGGAGATTTCGTCGGGTCCCGCCTTTTCCAGGGTATTCACCCCGGCAATCTCCATATCGTCCCCGGTGTGGTCAAGGCCAAGTTTTTCGGCAAGGGCCGACAACTTGATCTTCATCGTGATTATTTTCCGGCTTTTTTCAGCTTATTGAGCTCTTCGACGAGGTTGTCGGTGATGTCAACGCCTTCGGCGACATAGGAAACGCCGCTGGAGCCCATTTCAAAAATGGCGGTGTAATTGTTGGCCCTCGCGTATTCAGCCATGACTTTGATGATTTTCTCGAGCACTGGCTGGCCGAGTTCCTGCTGTGCAGCCTGCATCTTCTGGCGATACGCGGCCACACTGTCCTGATAGTCGCGGGTGATGCGGCGAAACTCGCGCTGCTTGTCCTGCTTGGCATCCAACTTAAGAGCCATGTCCTGATTGCGCAGTTCGTCTTCGAGCCTCTGGATGTCTTGGGCCTCTTTCTCAAGGCTCTTTTCAAGGGGCTCGAATTGCGCCTTCAATTTTGCAGCCACGGCCTTACCGTAGTCGCAATTGACCATCACCGCCTGCATGTTGAACACGCCGATTTTGGTCTCGGCGAACGCCGCCGAGTGAAAGAGAAGGACACAGGCAATGGCCAAAAACAAAACCTTTTTCATATGATGACTCCTTGCAATAATGCGCTGTCTAGAATTGTTGCCCCATTAGCATTTCGATCTTATGACGTCCAGTGCCGCCAAGGCGGTCCAGCCCGTACCCGTAGACAATGCCGATCGGCCCCATGGGCGAATACCAGTTGATACCCGCGCCGACACTCTTGTAGAGCCCCAGCGTTGGAGCCGTGCCCTTGCGAACAGGCGAGGAAAAGAACATCTCGCTCTCCTTCCACGAGTTGCCTGCATCAAAGAAAAGCAGAGAGCCGATACCGTACTCCTTGCTCAATTGCCGCCTCAGCTCAAAATTCACATAGAACGCCTTGTTGCCGCCCTCTTCGCCGTCCTTCCCGTCAAGGGGCGAGATGGCATAGGAAGAATAACCGCGAACAGAACCCACGCCGCCAAGCTCGAACCGTTGGTCCGTCGGCACTTCGGAGTTGCCGAAATTCCGGTGCAGGTAGCCGCCCCATACCTTGGAGAAGAACACGACCTCTTCCAGAGCCGGAGTGTACCACTGGAAAGACCCGGTATATTTGACAAAATCATCTGTTCCACCGAGAGGCCCTCCGCCATAGGCTACGCCGAGAGTCGTGACCGTGCCGCTGGTGGTGAACATGAAATTGTCACGTGTATCGCGGCTGATGCCGACACCCAGCTTGCTGAGGAAATGAGAACCCTCGTCGTCCCTGACCGACTGGGACGCATCGCTGCTGATGTCTGACAGCACATAATACTCTGCTGTATAGTCCCAAGCCACTGTGGTGTATTCGCCGATGGGATAGTCGAAACTTGCGACACCTCCCACCGAACGCTTGGTGTAGGTGTTGTATTCCTCGTCGCGTTTGTGGGCCTCAAGAGTCATGCCCACCTCGGAATCATTGAGATTGGGATTGCGGAAGGTCAAGGTATAGACGGTCTTCCGGCCACTGAATGCGCCGTTGAGGGAAAGCAGGTATCCCTTGCCGAAGAGGTTTGACTCGGAAACCTGGGCCGCGAGGTAAACATTGTCATAGGTGGAATAGCCGATACCGCCGCCGATACGACCAGTGGGTTTGTCCTTGACCTTGACGACAAGGTCCATCTCTTCCGGGTTACCCGTGGGAACCGGCGAAATATCCACTCTCTCGAAATATCCGAGATTGGTCAGTCGCTCGTGGGAGCGCTTGAGCTTCTCGCCGCTGAACATGTCGCCATCGGCAAGCCGCATGTCACGCAGTATGACGTTATCACGGGTGACGGTATTGCCTTCAATGAGCACACGGCGGATATGCACCCGCTGATGTTTGGAGATGGTGTAGACCACATCGACAATCTGGGTTTCGGGATTGTCCCTGAGGTTCACCTTCACATCCGTATAGGCATATCCGTAATCATTGTAATACGTCGTCAGCTTATCGACATCTCCCTTGAGCAGGGAACGATCGAAGTATTCATCTTTGTCCTTGAGTTTGCCGATGTCGGTAATTTCAGCGAGCTTGCTCGGGTCCTCAATGAGATCCCCCTTGAAGATGGTATCGCCCATCTTGTAGCGATTGCCTTCCCAAACCTGATAGGTGACGGTGATGCCGTTATCCTTGATGTCCACCTCGGGCCTGCCCACACGGACCTCGATAAAGCCCTTGCTGTTGTAATACGCCTCAATGGCGGCGGCATCGCGGTCCAAAAGTTCTTCCTTGAGCACGCCGGTATTGGTTATCCAGGAGAACATTCCGCGCTCCTTGAGAGCCAACACCCCCTTGATGTCAGAGGGATCGAGCTGCTTGGCCCCGTCGATGACCACATCGGTGATGTACAGCTTGGGGCCTTCGTCCACGACGAACGTCAGGCGGGCGACGCCGCTCCCGGCGTCCTCGATTTCATGGGACACCTTGGCCTTGTAGTAGCCGTCCTTGCGGTACATTTCCCGAATGACGCGGATGTCGTCGGCCAGCACCTTGGGGTTGACCAGGCCCCCCTTCTTGGTGGACACGGCTTCCAGAATGTCCCCGGACTTGATAGCGTCTGAACCACGGACGCCCAATGCCTGGATGCGCGGCTTCTCCACAACGACAAAAACCACGCGCTTGCCCTCGGGCACATCATCGATGCGCACTCTGACATCATCGAAATATCCGAGATCATAAATATTCTTCAACGCAGTGTTGGCGGCCTTCGCCGTGAGCATGTCGCCTCTTTGGATGGTGAGGCGCATGAGAACCACGTCCTTGTCCAGCACCTTGGTTCCCTCGACGTCCACCTCGGCAACAACTTCGAGCTTGAGCAGGTCCACCCGCATACGAGCCACCAGATCGTCAACGGCCGGCAACAAATTGATGAGCCCGTCCTTGGTCACGGAGATCGATTTTCCGCCATCACTGCCGTAGGCATCCACGAGCCGTGAATCCAGCGAAATGGCATTTCCGATCTGGTTCATGGCGCCGAAGACCGCGAAACCAGCCCCGGTAAGCATGGCCACCTCACGTGCCGTGGTTGTTGTCACCGAGGTGATATTCTTGTCATGAAGTACGTTCCTGACCTCAGTTCCAGCCACCACATCGAAACCCACATCGCGCAATCGATCAGCCAGGAGTTCCGGCAGACTGTCCTTGAGATAGGAGAACTCGTCACCTGCGTTGATGACAAAAGGCAAAACAGCGACCCTGACATCCCCGGCGACACTCTGCGCACGAGCAATGCCAGCGTGGACGAGCAAAAGTGTAACCAAGACCAGGATCGCCATCATGCGAGCGCGACTAATGAGCATACAATTCTCCTGAGCGCAATTCCAGCCGCCTGTGCATCATCCCGGCCAGGGCCGGGTTATGCGTCACGACAACAAAAGTCATACCCAACTCTTCATTCAATGCAACGAGAAGCTCCCCGATCCTGGAGCCGTTCTCCTCGTCAAGGTTGCCAGTGGGCTCGTCAGCCAGCAATACGCTCGGCTTAAGGAGAATCGCCCTGGCAATGGCCGCCCGCTGGCGCTCGCCTCCCGACAGGGTCGTCACCTTATGCTGCGCCCGGTGTCCGAGACCGACCATTTCCAAGGTCTCGGCCGCCATCCTGATACCCTCGCTCCGCCCCTTGCCCGCGATGAAGGCAGGCATGGCCACATTCTCGAGGGTCGTGAACTCCGGAAGCAGATGGTGGAACTGAAACACGAACCCAATGTCGCGGTTACGCAGCCGCGCACGCTGTCTGCCACCCAGAGTGCTAAGATCAACGTCGTCGAGAAATATCTTGCCCGAGGTTGCCGTGTCCAGCGTTCCGAGAAGGTGCAAAAGAGTGGTCTTTCCCGAGCCAGACGACCCGAGAATGGCCAAGGATTCTCCCTGGGCGATGTTCAGGTCGACATTCTTGAGCACTTTCACCGTTTCCGAAGGCCCTTCAAATTCCTTATCCACGGCAATCAATCGGTATATAGCCTCTTTACTCATAACGCAAGGCATCGCTCGGGTTCAGGGCGGCAGCCCGTCTCGCCGGGTAAATGGTCGCCAGAAAACACAAAAGGAACGCCGCCAGACCGATGGCCGCGAGGTCAAGCGCCTCAAGCCGAACCGGCAGATAGTCCACGGGGTAGACATTGCTCGGCAGCTTGATGAACTGGTACTCCTTGAGCAACATGCTCACCGGCACACCAATGAGAAAGCCGAGTACCGTTCCTGCCAGTCCGATGAACGTCCCCTGCAGCATGAAAATGCGCCTGATGCTGGAAACATCTGCGCCGAGAGACATCAGCACCGCAATATCCTTGGTTTTCTGAATCACCAGCATGACCAATGTCGTGACAATGCTGAAGGAACCGACGAGAACGATCATGGCCAGAATGATGAACATGGCGGTCTTCTCCAGCTCCAGGGCGGCGAAGAGATTGGCGTTCATCTCCTGCCAGTGGCGCACATGAACCGTAAAAGACCCGATGCGGTCGCGCAGTAACGCGGAGACGGTCTCCACGTTGTAAACATCGTTGACGCTGACCTCGAGCCCCGAGACCACATCGTCCTTGAAGCCGAGCAATTGGCGCGCTGCGGGAATGGTCACGTACCCAAGGGACGAGTCGTACTCGAACATCCCTGTCCTGAAGATTCCGGCCACCACAAAGGGCCTGACCTTGGGTGTGAAACCCGCCGCACCGGCCCTGCCCGAAGGAGACAGCAGATGCACCTCCGAGCCCTGGGCCAGCCCGAGCCTGTTGGCCAGCTCCGAACCGATGATGATGCCCGGCACCTCGGCCGAATCGTCAAGATTGGCTATGCCGCCGCTGATCATGTCTTTTGAAAGGCTGAGCACCGAGTCCGAAGTGTCAGGGTCGATGCCGCGCAGAACCACGCCCTTGACCCCGTTGCGAGTAGAGAGCATGACCTCGGAATACACAAAGGGAGTGACGCCGATTACGCCCGGAACCTGGGTGGCCTGATGGGCCATCTCGCGGTAATCCTTGATGCCTCCCCGCAGGGAGGAGACGAGGATGTGGGCGTTCACGCCAAGAATCTTGTCGCGCAGGTCGGTCGAAAAACCGTTCATCACACCAATGACCACGATGAGCGCACCGACCCCGATGGCCACTCCGAAAACGGCAAAAAGCGAAATGATGGATATAAACGCCTGCCTGCGCAGGGCGAACAGATATCTCAGCGCGACAAACGTCTCGAATCTCATAGGCTCACTCGTGTCATGTGACGCATGGGGCCTTACCCAACCTCCGGCCGCAACAACGGAAACAAGATGACCTCACGAATAGAGGCGCTGTCGGTCAGAAGCATGACCAGCCTGTCGATGCCGACCCCCTGTCCAGCGGCGGGGGGCATGCCGTATTCCAGAGCACGAACGTAATCATCGTCCATGAAATGCGCCTCTTCATCGCCCGCCTCCTTCTCGCGCACCTGCTCTTCGAACCGTCCCCGCTGATCCACGGGATCGTTGAGCTCGGAAAAGGCGTTGGCCATCTCCCGGCCGGTCATGAACAGTTCGAATCGGTCGGTGATGTCCGGATTCTCCTCGTTGCGGCGGGAAAGGGGCGAGATGTCCGTTGGGTAATGATAAATGAAATGGGGCTGAACCAAACGGGGCTCCACCAGAATATCAAAGAGCTTGGCCTGAAGCTTACCAAGCTTCTCCCCCTCGGCCACCTTCTCCCCCCTGGCCTTGACCAGGGCCTTGCACTGCTCATAGTCGGCAAACACTTCACGCGATAGACCGCCGATTTTCTCCAGCGAATCGTGAAATGACATCCTGGTCCATGCCCCGACAGAAAGATCGATCATCTCGCCCTGATACGGCACAATCGTTGAGCCTGTGACCTTTTGCGCGATCCGGGAGAACATCTCCTCGGTCAGGTCCATCAGATCCTCGAAGTTGGCGTAGGCACAGTAGAATTCAAGCATCGTGAACTCGGGATTGTGCTGTGTCGAGATGCCTTCGTTGCGGAAGTTGCGGTTGATCTCGTAGACCTTTTCGAACCCGCCCACCAGAAGCCGCTTGAGGTACAGCTCCGGCGCGATGCGCATGTAGAGCTTCATGTCCAGGGCATTGTGATGGGTCTCGAAGGGTTTGGCCGTTGCCCCACCGGGAATGGCCTGCATCATGGGAGTTTCCACCTCCATGAAGCCCTTCTCATCCAGAAAACGGCGCAACTCGCGCACCACGGCCGTGCGGGCCATGAATATTTCCTTGGTCCGTGGCGTGACGATAAGGTCCACGTAACGCTGCCGGTATCGGGTCTCCACATCCTTGAGGCCGTGATACTTGTCCGGCAGCGGACGCATGGACTTGGTGATCAGCTTGAACTGCCGGGTCATGACGGTCAGTTCTCCGGTCTTGGTTCGGAAGAGAGATCCCCGGATACCGACAATATCGCCGATGTCGGTTTTCTTGAAGAGCTGATACTGCTCAGTGCCCAGATCGTCCCGGGCTGCGTAGACCTGGATGCGGCCGCCCCGATCCTGCAAATGGAAAAACGTCACCTTGCCGAAAGAGCGGTATGACACCACCCGTCCAGCCAGGGCGAAATCGTGGTCAGCCGCTTCCAGAGTCTCGGCGTCCACTTCGGCGAAACGGGCCCAGAGGCTTTCAATTTCCGTATCGCGTTTAAAGTCGTTGGGATACAGATGGATATTCTCATCCAAAAGCTGACATGCCTTCTCAACGCGGGTCTTGATGACCGAGTTCAGTTCGTCCCTGGCATCAAGGGCGGTAAGCATGGACACAAAACGCTCGGCGTGAGCCGACTTGGTCGCCAGCTTGATTTTCTTATTAATTTTCGTATCGTTTGACAATGTTGTTTTCCCTGTCCCCTGCAAAGTCTAGAAAAAAACAAGAGACGTTGATTCCGTAAGCCAAATATCAGTTCCCGTCAAGAAAATGAACCTCTTAACCCTGACATAATCATGCCGGACAAAAGTTGAAAATCTGATTTTTTCCCCTTGACCCTGCCGGGGGTTTTGTTTAAACACTCTTTCGCCTCAACGGCAAATGCTCCCCAGTAGCTCAATCGGCAGAGCGGGTGACTGTTAATCACTAGGTTCGCGGTTCAAGTCCGTGCTGGGGAGCCAAGGAAATCAAGGGTTCACGAGATTCACACTCGTGAACCCTTTCTTTTTTGCTCCAAATTTGCTCCAATGCGTCACCAGGAGGTGGAGCATGGCGACCATCAGAAAACGCGGGGCCGGGTCACTGCATCAAATTGAATGCGGAACGCCAGATACGACGCGAAAAGATAATGCGCAGAGGTCTCGCCTGACATAAATCAGGGCCAGCTAATCAGAATTATGCAGGAGGCTTAGCTTAACATATTTTCCTAGATCGGTACTTTTCAAATGTCTTGAAACTGTCTTACGGTTGCTTGGATGGAGCCATGCAGCAAGCCAGCCAATAGCTACCAGCATGATTGGGTAATTACGAACAAAAAAACGATCAAGCCCAACGCCTGCACACATCAAAACGCCCTTTCTATTGCGAACGCTCGGAGCAGGCGGGGCAGAAGAAACACCCCCATCGCAATCTTTTTCCTTCTCGATAAAGACTGGAATCCCATCTTCGATTGAAAATTTTTGTCCGGATTGATGGTCAACCAAGCTGTCGCCTTCGTATGTAAGCATATTGCCCCCGCCGGGGACACAATACGCGGCTTCATGAGTTTTTTCATCAGATGCGGGCTTGCGAAGGACGATTTTATATTGATCACAAAACCAACATGCCCAGGGGCCATTTTCCAATGAGGAGATTCTGTGGGCCATAGGAACTACGTTGAGACCAGGAAATCTATCAATAAATCTATATATAGATTTATACAAAGCACCGTCGAAAATTATCTGACACGGCACTAAGCCAACTTCTTCTGCCATAGCCTTCAATTCTTCAGGCATCGGGGCCTCATCCTTGTAGAGGTTGGGAGCTGCGGGGAGAGGACTGTTGATCCAACGTCCAAACCTTTCCCGTCCTTCTTGGATGAGCCTGTTAAGGAGAAATAAAGAGCCTTCGTTTTCAGTTGTGATAACAGCCAGGCCCCCTGGCTTGAGGACCCTTGCGACTTCTTTGATCATGGCGGACGGATCTAGAACATGCTCAATAACTTCACGCGAAACAATCCGGTCAAAGCAGGAGTCAGGAAAAGGAAGCGCCTCAGCCATGGCAACCGAGCAGTTGCTAGGTATCTGACTGGCAATGGCCCGGTGAACCATTTCAGAAGAAATATCCGTACTCCATAGGCGGGAATTCTGGAACAGGTTATGAATATTTTTTTCGTCACTTCCCATGCCGCAACCCAGTGAAAGAATGTCCAATCCATCTTCCAATTCCAGCATCGTCAAAATATGTGCAGAAAAACGACGATACATATATGTAGTGTAATCAACTTTTGTTTTATGATCTCCAGTAAACCTCGTGTGGTTTCCAATGTCGACCAAGGGAAATCGCAAGCCGTTGTCTCCCTCAGAAAATTTAGAATAAAGCCTGTCGAAGGCAACCTTGTGTTCATTTACGTTGAGCATCTTATCCATACTATTTGCCTTTCTTGTTATCAAAACACCTATCGCCTGATAGACTCACCACAAAGGCATCAGTCCGCCAGGTTGTATTTTTGACCATGAGACCTGTGAAAATCGAAAGATGCATCACCTATCCTGAGTGATTCTCCAGCCTGACACAACACCAAAGCTGATATATCGCCTGTTTTTTGTTTACAATAACATCCAGCCTCTACGTCATTCCGTGGCATTGAAGGTTCAATGGGCCCCCTCCTCTCGACTTCAGTTAAAACCGTATCGGCCCTTTTCCGTTTTTCCTCCAGGCCCGGAGGAACAAGCCACCCATCGCTTGCCCATGATTCTTTTTGGCAAGGGCTTCCCGCCATGGGCTGGTTCTTATCCTCGTTTTATGATAGAATGCACACTAAAGCATTAGCCCACGCGAGGGAAGCAGGAATGAACGCGAACAACCGTTCCAGGCGGGGGAACGCCTTGATTCAAGATTGGTAAATCGGGAATTCCAACAGGTGGACATGTTAGATATTCGCAAGAACCTCCCTTTTCAGAAGATCAAGCTCTACTGCGACTTGACGGACTGGTACCAACTCCTGACGCCGGTTGAGGATTACGCTGAAGAAGCCGCCTTCTATCGACGCCTGTTTGAGACCCATTGCCAGCGTCTGCCCCGGGACCTGCTTGATCTCGGCAGCGGCGGTGGCCACAATGCCGCCTACCTGAAGACGACTCTGACCTGCACTCTGGTCGACCGGGAACCGGCCATGCTCGCGTTGAGTCGCCGTCTGAACCCGGAATGCGAGCATGTTCGGGGCGACATGCGGTCCATCCGGCTCGGGCGCATCTATGATAACGTCCTTGTGCATGATGCGGTAAGCTACATGACCACGCGAGCCGATCTCGCCGACGCCATCGCCACAGCCTTCGCCCACACCGCCCCGGGCGGGGTGGCGATGTTTCACCCGGATTACGTCTCCGAAACCTTCGAGCCGGGCACTGCAAACGGCGGCAGCGATGGCGAAGGACGCGCCCTGCGTTACTTTGAATGGCGATGGCTCCCCGACACAGGAAAGGAAATGTACGTGACCGACATGGCCTTCCTCTTGCGCGACGAGTCCGGGGCCGTTGAAGTCATCCACGACCGCCACATCATGGGCCTGTTCTCAAGAGCCGTATGGCTGAACCTGATCGCCGCCGCAGGTTTTAAACCCCTCGCCGTCCCCTTTGAGCACAGCTCCCACACCGAGTCCGGGCACGAACTGTTTCTCGGACTGCGGCCTATCTCCGAAAGAGACACCTGACATGAGCGAACCCTCGTCACATTTCCGGGCCATCTTTTTCGAGCTATACGAGTCCCTCCCCAGACAGGGACCGGGCAACCGCGATTGCGCCGCCAAAGCCATTGCCTTATGCCGCGACCTGCCGCCCGGGGCGGCGATCCTCGACCTCGGCTGCGGTGTCGGAGGACAGACGCAACATCTCGCGGAACTCACGGCAGGCAACATCGTGGCCATGGACAGCCATGCTCCCAGCATAGACCGGCTGCACGCCGCTGTCGCCGAGCGCGGACTTGCCGAAAGAATCCGCCCTGTGGTGGGTAACATGGCCGATCCAGGGTTTCCTCCCGCGAGTTTCGACCTCATATGGTCCGAAGGCGCCCTGTATAATATCGGCATGAACAACGCCCTGGCCTTATGCAGGCGATTACTGCGAGTCGGCGGCTACCTCGCCTTCACCGATGCCGTCTGGCGCAAGGATGCCCCACCCGCCGAGATCAAGGAGGGCTTCGAGATGGACTACCCGACCATGGGCCGGATTCCTGACATCCTGGCGGCGATCAGGAATCATGGGTTTTCGCTCATCGGCCACTTCACCCTGCCGGACAAGGCATGGTGGACCGACTTCTACACGCCGATGGAAACCGGCATCGAAAAACTCCGCAGCAAATATGCAGATGACAATGAAGCCCTTGCCGTACTCGCGTAGCTGGCACAAGAACCCGAACTACATAGGAAGTATTCCGAATACTACGCCTATGAATTTTTTGTGGCGCTTCGGGGGAAATGAGAAAGCCGCAATGGACCGGAAACAGGGAATCTCTCCACTCTTTTTTCGGACATCAGTGAGATTTTTTCCCCGTCATGGTGTAGGCTGTCCTGAATGGCAACAACACTCGCGAGGAAAAAAATGAAAGAATACGATGTGATCGTCCTGGGCGGCGGCCCGGCAGGAGGGGCAGTGGCCGCGCCTCTGGCCGATGCAGGCAGACGGGTGGCCATGATTGAGGCCGATGCCTTTGGAGGGGTGTGTCCCCTGCGCGGCTGCAATCCCAAGAAAGTATTGCTGGCCGGCGCTGAGGCCGCGCATATGGCCGGCAGCATGCTGGGCACCGGCCTGACCGGCTCGATGGCCATCGACTGGTCTGCACTGATGCGCTTCACCCGGTCCTTCGTGGACCCGGTGCCGGAAAGGGCACGGGCCGCGTATGCTGACAAGGGCATCGACACCTTTCTTGGCCGAGCCGCATTCGTCGATCCGCATGTGGTCGAGGTGCAGGACAACCGACTGACCGCAAAGGTCATCTGCGTCTGCGTCGGGCTTGAACCAAGCCCTCTGCCCGTGCCCGGTGCCGAGGCCATGCCCGTGAGCGATGACTTCCTAAGCATGGAATCCCTGCCGCGCCGTGCCTTGTTCATCGGCGGCGGCTTTATCGCCTTCGAACTGGCTCATATCGCCCACCACGCCGGGTCCGAGGTAACGCTCCTCAATCGTAGCGACCGGGTGCTTCGCCGGTTCGACCCGATGCTTGCCGACGACTTGATCCGGGCGTCCAGGGACATTGGCATTGATGTACGGCTGGATGCGCCGGTCCGGTCCGTGGAGCGGATCGGCGAAGGCTGGCGGGTTCGGGCCGGAAACAACGTCCCCATTGATTTCGACGCTGACATGGCCTTCAACTGTACAGGCCGCCGTCCGGCGATAGACAGGCTCAATCTGGACGCCGCCGGAGTGGAGTTCGGACCTCTCGGCATTGCGGTCAACAACCGGATGCAGAGCGTGTCCAACCCCCATGTTTACGCCGTGGGCGATGTGGCCGACCAGGGAGCGGCGCTGACCCCGGTGGCAACCATCCAGGGACAGACGGCTGTAGCGAACATCCTGAACCCTTCATCTGCCACTGTAAACTACTCGGGCATCCCCAGCGTCTGCTTTACGCTGCCCCCCCTGGCCGGGGTGGGGTTGCTCGAGGAAGAGGCGCGGGAGCGCGGACTCTCCTTTACCGTCAGGGAAACCGATCTATCCGCCGCCTTTTCCTGGAAACGGCTCAACCAATCATACGCCAGGGCGCGGGTGCTCATCGACGAATCTGGCGACCGCATCCTCGGAGCCCACATCCTCGGGCACAATGCCGAAGAAATGATCAACCTCTTCGCCTTGGCGATCCGCAATGAAATCCCTCTGTCGAGACTCAGGGACACAGTGTGGGCCTACCCCACCTGCGGCTACCAGGTGAAGTACATGGTCTGATGCGGTCCAAGCCGCCGCTCCGGGCTCCGTGAGGCGGCTTGCGCGGTCCGATAATGCTTGCCGCCCTCATCCGATTCGGATAAAAGCACCCCCTTATGAACACTCTCGCCATGACCACACTCCTCCTCTGCGGCGGCGCCCTCGTCGCCTTCGTCCTGATGGTACGCGGCTCAAAACGACGCACCACCACCCGCGCGAGCATCAATATCGACTTCGACACGGCCAAGGAACGCGAAGACAAGAACCGCTACTTCAGCTGATCCCGCGGGCGGGCGTCCGCCCACTTTCCCCATCCTTTGTTTTTCACCGAACCTGGCGAACAATGCAGCAATGAACCGATTGTTCATTCTCCGCGCATTTCTGCTGCCAGTCGATCTGCTCGGCTGTTCAGAGCCCCCGACCAACAGGTCCAGGACTATGTGGAGAGCTATTTCGCCAACATTGCCTGGCCCTGGATAGCATCCTCATTGCGCTTGCTTTGATACGCGGCCAGTCCCTTTCTGGATTCCTCACCGGCCAGTTCTCCGACCGATTCCTTGCCTGTGCAAGCCACAGGAAATCAGCGTGCAGCCTCGAAGTTGGCGGCGGCAGCATCAAGCACGGCGCGTGCCGCGGCGGCATCTTCAAATCCCAGCCCCTCCATGCCGCCATCCGGTCCCTTGTAGCTGGCAAACCATAAGTCGATTATCTTGCTGACGCCTGGGTATTCCGCGTCAAGCTGCGTCATGCTTTCAACATGGGCAAAGGGCGAATCCTTGGTCAGCACCGCGATCAGCTTGTCATCCTGTTCGCCGTCGTCGAGCATCTTCAGAACACCGATCACGCGAACATCGATAACCGTGCCACGTGGCACGGCCTGACCCAGCACGATCACATCCAGCGGGTCGCCGTCACCGCCCAATTCCTTGGGTAGGGCGGTCCCCGGAATGGCGCCATAATTACCAGGATAGCCAAGATAATTCACCACACGTGGCTTGCTCTTCTTGAATTCCCAATAGATGGCCTTGGGGTCGTCCTTGCTGACCTCCCATTTGGCCGAGGTGCCTGTCGGAATCTCGACAATGGCCCGCACGGTACCATCCTTGTTGATTGCCTTCATGCCCATCAAATCTTCGGTGCCGACAATGGTGAAATCATCCTTGGGCCTCATGGCTGCAGCATGGGGCGTCGTATCAGAAAAAGCGAGGCCCCCGAGCGTTTCGGCCTGAGCCGTGGTCGATATCATGAAAAGGCAGACGGCCCCAATCATCAGCAGGTTCTTGAACATACTGTCCTCCTTACAATTTATTGATTAAGCATGGTACCAAGGGCATGTGACGGAACGATTACAAACAGCCATTCTTAACGTGACAGGCTCATGGTTCGTCGCCTATGCCAGAACCCTATTCTATAGCCACCTGCGAGATGACGCCGGCGTTGGCTTCGGACCTCCTTGGCCTTGCCGAACGCCTCGCCACATCGTCTGGCCCATCCTTCTCTTCTGGCTCGTTGTGGTGATTCTCGGACTCAAACGGTACCGGCGCACCCTCGAGTCATGACCCCCGGCAAAGCCGGGGGCTTGAGTTTGTGAGCCGCTCAAAGCGGCTTTAAGAACCGCCTAAAGGCGGAATTTCAGTTGTTCGATTCGCTTATCTTCCTGCTCTTGTTTGCGAATGT